>JAUPLV010000002.1 GCA_030836725.1 Pseudomonadota bacterium
CAAGAAAGGCAGCGGCGAGGGCTGGGTGACCGCCGAATACGGCATGCTGCCGCGTTCCACCCACACCCGCAGCGACCGCGAGGCCGCGCGCGGCAAGCAGAGCGGGCGCACCCAGGAGATCCAGCGCCTGATCGGGCGCAGCCTGCGCGCCGTGGTCGACCTGAAAAAGCTCGGCGAACGCACCCTGCATATCGACTGCGACGTGCTGCAGGCCGACGGCGGCACCCGCTGCGCCAGCATCTGCGGCGCCTACGTCGCGGTGGCCGATGCCATCGGCTGGCTCGTTCGCGAAGGCAAGCTTGCCGATACCCCGCTCAGCGACAGCATCGCCGCCGTCTCCGTAGGCGTGTATCGGGGGCAGCCGGTGCTCGACCTCGACTATGAGGAAGACTCCGACTGCGATACCGACATGAACGTGGTAATGACCGGCAGCGGCGGCATCGTCGAAGTGCAGGGCACCGCCGAAGGCACGCCGTTTAGCCGTGCCACCCTCGAGGCGCTGCTCGACCTGGCCACCGCCGGTATCGCGCAAATTACCGCCGCGCAACAGGCAGCATTAAAAGCGAATTGATCCGCGAAGCACGCGAGGTGCCGCGAAGAAAACCCGGATCCCCCTTCGCGTTTCTTCGCGCCCTTCGTGGATAAAAAATCAAAAGGAAACCCCATGGAAAAAATCGTCATCGCCTCCGGCAACGCCGGCAAGCTGCGCGAGATCGCGCGCATCCTCGAACCGCTCGACATCGCCGCCGCGCCGCAGTCCGATTTCGGCGTCCCCGAATGTCCCGAGCCGCACGTCACCTTCGTCGAGAACTGCCTCGCCAAGGCGCGCCATGCCAGCGCACACACCGGCCTACCGGCGCTGGCCGACGACTCCGGCATCTGCGTCGAGGCGCTGAACGGCGCGCCCGGCGTGTATTCCGCCCGCTATGCCGGCGAGCCGAAATCGGACCAGCGCAACAACGAAAAACTGGTCGCCGCCCTGCAGGGGCAGCCCAATCGCCGCGCGCACTATTACTGCGTGATGGTGCTGGTGCGCTACGCCGACGACCCCGAGCCGCTGATCGCCGAAGGCCGCTGGCATGGGGAAATCATCGACATCCCGCGCGGCGAGCGCGGCTTCGGCTACGACCCGTATTTCCTCGTTCCGGAATTCGGCAAGACCGGCGCGGAACTCGGCGAGGACGAGAAGAACGCCATCTCGCACCGCGGTCAGGCGCTGCGTGAACTGGCGGACAAGCTCAAGCAACTTGGCTGAAACCGTCATTCGTTTTGCCGGCGGCGGGCTGCAAGTGCCGCCGCCGCTGTCGCTCTACATCCACCTGCCCTGGTGCGTGAAGAAGTGCCCGTACTGCGACTTCAACTCGCACGCTGCGCAGGATGTACCCGAGGCCGCGTACATCGACGCACTGATGCTCGACCTGGAGCGCGCGCTGCCCGGCATCTGGGGGCGAAAAATCCACAGCGTGTTTTTCGGCGGCGGCACTCCCAGCCTGTTTTCGCCCGAAGGCATCGACCGCATCCTCACCGGCGTGCGCACGCTCACGCAGCTTGTGCCCGGCGCCGAAATCACGCTTGAGGCCAACCCTGGAACGGTGGAGGCCGCCAAATTCAGAGGCTTCCGCGAAGCCGGGGTGACGCGCATTTCGCTCGGTATCCAGAGCTTCAATCCGAGACGCCTGCAGGCGCTCGGGCGCATCCACGACGACGTCGAGGCGCGCCGCGCGGCCGAACTCGCCGCCACCCATTTCGACACGTTCAACCTCGACCTGATGTTCGCCCTGCCGGGGCAGACACTGGCCGAGGCGCTCGCCGATATCGACATCGCGCTGGCCTTTCAGCCGCCGCACCTGTCGGCCTATCACCTCACGCTCGAACCCAACACAGCCTTCGGCCACACCGCGCCGCCGAATCTGCCTGACGACGATCTGGCCGCCGACATGCAACAGGCGATCGAATCCAGATTGCATGAAGCGGGGATGCGGCACTACGAAACCTCGGCCTATGCGCGGCCGCATCACGCCTGTCGCCACAACCTCAACTACTGGCAGTTCGGCGACTACCTCGGCATCGGCGCCGGGGCGCATTCCAAACTCGGCTTCCACGACCGCATCATCCGCGAGATGCGCGTTAAGCACCCCCAGCAATACATGGACGCGGTGCAGCGGGGCGCCCACATCGCCGACACCCGCACGCTCACCCGCGACGACCTGCCGTTCGAATTCATGATGAACGCACTGCGTCTGAATGAAGGCGTCCCCGCCGCGCTGTTCGAGGAACGCACCGGCCTGCCGCTGATCGTCTGCACGTCCATGCTCGAACGGGCTCGCGCCAGGGGATTGCTGAGCCGCGACGCAACCCGGCTGGCGCCGACGCCGCTTGGTCAGCGCTATCTGAACGACCTGCTGGAATTGTTCCTGCCGTAGTCGGGGAGGGGGCCGGCACGGCGGACGGCAATTGCGGAAACCGCGGCTTGATTCGCGGCGGCGGCCTGGCGCCCCGGCGATCGCCGGCCGGTCGATTCTTGGCTGGAAAGTGGCGCAGGCCGGGGGAATGGCTATCATGGACGTTCCCGTTTCCTGTTCCGTGCGCCGATCAAGCGCGGGACTTTTTTGGAGGGCAACATGGCTTCACCCCACGAAAATATCAGCATGGCGCTGTTCTGCGATTTCGAAAACGTCGCGCTCGGCGTGCGCGACGCGAAATATGAGAAGTTCGATATCAAGCCAGTGCTGGAACGCCTGCTGCTCAAGGGCAGCATTGTCGTCAAGAAGGCTTACTGCGACTGGGACCGCTACAAGGGTTTCAAGGCGACGATGCACGAGGCCAACTTCGAACTGATCGAAATCCCGCATGTCCGCCAGTCGGGCAAGAACTCGGCCGACATCCGCCTGGTGGTCGATGCGCTTGACCTTTGCTACACCAAATCGCACGTCAACACCTTTGTCATCATCAGTGGCGATTCCGATTTCTCGCCGCTGGTTTCCAAGCTGCGCGAGAACGCCAAGAAAGTCATCGGTGTCGGCGTCAAGCAGTCGACCTCCGATCTTTTGATCGCCAATTGTGACGAATTCATTTTTTACGACGATCTGGTGCGCGAAAGCCAGCGCACGTCGGCCGGGCGCGAGACCCAGGGCGCGCGGCCGGCGGCGAAGCGTTCGCCCGACGACGAAAAGCGCCGCAAGGATGAATCGGAAGAACGCAAAAGCAAGGCGATTGAAATCGCGGTGGAAACCTTCGACGCGCTGGTGGCCGAGCGGGGAGACAGCGGCAAGATCTGGGCATCCATGCTGAAAGAAGCGATCAAGCGGCGCAAACCGGATTTCAACGAGACCTACTACGGCTTCCGCGCCTTTGGCAATTTGCTCGAGGAAGCGCAGGCCCGCGGCCTGCTCGAATTCGGTCGCGATGAAAAATCGGGGGCCTACGTTTATCGCAGCAGCGGAGCGGTGCGCAGCGAAGCCATCGCCGAGCCGCCAGCGGCGCCCGCAGTCGCGGCGGATTCGGCTGCGGCGAATGGCTCCGGCGACAAGCCCGAGGCACGCCGCGGATCGCGCGGCGTACGCAAGCCGGCGAAGAAAACGGCGGCGGCTTTGCCGCATGAAGCCGGCGGCATGCCGGAAGCGCAGGTGGCCGCCGCGCCGTCGATGCCAACGGCGCCCGAAGACAATGCGGCCAAGCCTGAGCGCAAGCCGGCGGAGCGCAGCCGTCGCCGGAAACCCACGCTCAAGCCGGACAATGCCTGAATCGGCTTGTGTCAGCGCGCCCCGCCGAGCCTGCTTCGGCGCGGATGTCTTCGGGGCATGAAGCCGTGACGTTCGACATTCCGCCCGAGGAGGTCGAAATCACCGCGATCCGTGCGCAGGGGGCCGGCGGCCAGAACGTCAACAAGGTTTCCAATGCGGTCCACCTGCGTTTCGACATCGCCGCCTCGTCGCTGCCGGAAGCGATACGCGAGCGGCTCCTGATGCTGGGCGACCGGCGCATCAGCAAGGACGGCGTGGTCATCATCAAGGCGCAGGAATTCCGCAGCCTCGAGAAGAACCGCGCCGAAGCGATGCGCCGCCTGCAGGACCTGATCACCAGCGTTGCCGTGTTGCCGAAGCCGCGCCGGCCGACCCGCCCGACCCGGACTTCCGTCAAGAAACGGCTGGAAAACAAGGCGCGGCGCTCGACGGTGAAGGCGGGGCGGGGCAAGGTCGGCGAGTAGTTTTCGCGGGTTCCCGCTCCGCCCGGCCGGCGCCGCGAATTCAGATGCTCAAAACCGCTCGTCGGCGCGCAAATAGCGCCACTGTCCCGGCGGCAGTTGCGCCAGCGGAACGCGGCCGAGGCGGATGCGTTTCATCGACAGCACTTTCAGGCCAACGGCTTCGCACAGGTGGGGGATTTGACCGGGCTGGGCGCCTTTCAGCGCCACCCGCAGACGGGTCTCGTTTTGCCAGCTGACCTTGATGGCGGGCGGCGTGCGGCCATGGTAGGGAATGCCCCGGTTCAGCCGCTTGAGTCCGTTGGGAGCCAGTTCGCCCGCGACTTCGACGATGACTTCGTGTTCCAGGGTGGCGGCGTCTTCGGTCAGTTTGCGCGCCACGCGCCAGTCCTGGGTGAAGACGACGAGGCCGCTGGCGTCGGTTTCCAGCGGCGCGCACACGTTCAGCTGGGCGAAATGCATTTTCAGCGGGCGGATGCCAGAGGCGTCTTCGGCCCACAGGGCGGCGGCGGTGAGCAACTGCAACGCGGGCTTGTCGCCATCGGCTGTTTGATAGCCGGCCGGTTTGTGCAGCAGCAGGGTGACCGGCTCGGCCTGGCCGGGATCGGCCAGCGGGTCGATTTCGACGTGCTGGACGTCGACCCTGAATTGCGGTTCCTCGACCACGATGCCGTCGACCCGCACCCAGCCGCCGGCGATCAGTTGTTCGGCTTCGCGGCGCGAGCAGGCTCGCAGTTCGGCGACGCGTTTGGCAAGGCGGACGGGATCGTTCATGGCGGGCGGCGGGGTGAATGGCCCGCCAGTTTAACGCGGCGCACCCAGCGCGGCCCCATGGCCGTTGTCTGAATACGGTTGTTATTGCCGCTGCGCACGCGGTATGCTTTTGGACCGGTCAACCTTAATGACTCAATCCGGAGCCGCCCATGAAATTCGCACTTGCGCTGTCATTGCTGTTTTTCACCACGTCTGCTTTCGCCGCTGTGGTGGCCAGCTACCATGGCGTGCTGGCATCCGATGTCCCGGTCAAGCCGGGTGAGATCAAGGCCGGGATCCGGGTTTTCCACGGCGAGGCCGGCCCCGCGGCGGCGCCTGTACAAGTCGAGGCTTTCAAGACCGAAATGGCCAGCGCCAAGGCCGATTGCATGCTGGCGGCCTGTCCGGGCGTGAAGCACACATTCACCAACCGCAAGGCCGATAGCTACGCCGCGCGGTTCCGGCTGCCGCTGAAATATGACAATGAGGCGGACAAGGATTCATGGATGCGAAACTGGACTGATATATGAGCGATTCCTGCGACCAAGACTGCCATGCTCCGCATCAGCCGGGCAGCCTCGGCATCCCGCAAACCGGGCCATTCGATCCCGCGGCGTTCGAGCATGCGATAAACGCCATGCTCGCCGCCTGCGGGGTGGCGCCGGACTCGGTGCACACCGGGCGCACCGCGCAACGGGTGCGCGAACTGTGGCAGAAGCGCCTGCTTGGCGGCTACGCCATCGAGCCCGCCGAGGCGCTGGGCGAGGGCTTCGCCGACGATCGCGACGACATGGTGGTGGTGCGCGGCATCGCCATTCACGGTGTCTGCCCGCACCATATGGTGCCGTTTCGCGGGGTGGCGCACGTCGCCTACATTCCCGGCGGGCGCCTGCACGGATTCGGGCGCATCGCGCGCATGGTCGACGCCATCGGACACCGCTTCACCTACCAGGAATGGATGACGCGTGACATCGCCGAGGCGCTGGTGCATCACGGCCTCGCCCAGGGTGCGGCGTGCATCATCGAGGCCGAGCAGTTGTGCCTGCTGCTGGGCGAGGACCGGCGCGGCGACGAACGCGTCGTCACCCAGGCTTTCACCGGCTGCTTCAGGACCAGCGACCAGATGCGCAACGAGTTTCTGCGCGCGGTGGCGCAGTCGGACTTGCGCTAAGGGCATTGCGCATGACCGCCGCCTCCAACAAGCCGGCGACGCTGATCCTGCCGCCGGCCCCCTACGCCGCCGCCCTCCTCGGCGGCTGGTGGCTGGACCGCAACGTCCTGGCGATTCCGCTCGACTGGGGCGCGGCGACGCGGCCGCTGGGCTGGCTGCTGGTCGGCATCGGGCTGGTGCTGTTCGCCTGGACGCTGCTGACTTTCTGGCGCCATCGCACCACGGTCAATCCCTACAAGGCGGCCTCCAGCCTGTGCACCGGCGGCCCGTTCCGCTTCAGCCGCAACCCGATCTACGTCGGCGACGGGTTCATCCTGGCGGGGGTGTCGATGCTGCTGGTTACCTGGTGGCCGCTGCTGTTCGCGCCGCTGGTCTGGGCGATGCTCCGCTACGGCGTGATCCATCACGAGGAGGCGCACCTGGAGGCGAAGTTCGGCGACGATTACCGGGCGTATAAAACCCGGGTGCGGCGCTGGCTATGAATGCTCGCAGTCATAAAACTGCTGCGGGGCTGACCTGACTGGAACGGCCACCTCGATTTGGCCTTGCTGCGCCTACGGCAATCCCCGCGTCACCTGAACCGGCCAAGCCGCTCAGGCGCGGCCGATCACTGGTCGCGGAGATGGAGCCGTCGTTTTCAGCTCACGCTTGCCTTGGTGTGCAGGCGAACCAGGGCGAGTTGAACCTGCCCGGACAAATGCTTGAAGCGGGTGTTGAGGAGTTGCTCCGCGGCTTCTTTCTCGTCGTTTTCATGCTTCAGCAAGACCTCGCCTGCGCATAGATGAAAGTCGGCGTGCGTAAGCCGCAAATCCTCCAGTTCCCTCAAATGGGAAAACTTTCTTTTCCCCGAACTGTAGATCCATTTCCCGAGTGTGCAGTTGTCGTCACAGGATACCGTGCCCACCTCGAGTGTTTCCTGGGATTTTCCATGCAGATGGTCGGTCAGACGTTCGCGCCACTGCATGTGCGCGTCAATCGCGCCTTTCATGTCCAGGCCTTCAAGGGTGTTTTCGTGTGATTCGAAGGTAAGGGGCGGACTTTCTTCCCCTGCTTCCTTGCGGCGCAACCAGTCAAGTAGACCCATCCTCGTTCTCCTAATAATTATGTTTTCATGACAAATTCTACCTGAAACAGGGCTGAGAATTGCCTGAAAACGCAAAAGCCCGCGTGCCCGGTGGTCAGGTGCGGTAAAAAACCTGTTCCGCGTTGCGTCGGGTCTGTTCGGCAACGTGTGCCAGCGTGGCGGCGCGCAGATCGGCCAGCGTTTCGGCGATGCGCGGCAGTTCCGCCGGGGAATTGCGGCCGCCCCCAACCCATGCCGGCGGAATGTCGGGGCTGTCGGTTTCCAGAACGATCGCCTCCAGCGGCAGGTCGACCGCCAGTCGCCGCAGGTTGTTGGCGCGCGGCCAGGTGAAGGCGCCGCCGAAACCCAGTTTGAATCCCAGCTTGATGAATTCGTCCGCCTGCTGCGGGCTGCCGTTGAAGGCGTGGGCGATGCCGCCGCGCACCCGGATCCTGCGCAGGTGTTTCAGTAATTGATCGTTGGCGCGGCGGCAGTGCAGCAGCACCGGCAGGTCGAATTCCCGCGCGATCTTCAGCTGTTCGACGAAGAAGAATTCCTGGGCCGCGTAGTCGAGATCGACGAACAGGTCGAGGCCGATTTCGCCGATGGCGATCGGGCGTTGCGCCTCGGTCCGCGCGCGCAGGTCGGCCAGATGCTCCGGGCGGTGCACGTCGACATACATCGGGTGCAGCCCCCACGCCGGCAGGCAGCCGGGATAGCGTTCGCAGGTGGCGGCCACCGCGGCGAGGTTGTCGCGGCTGACGGCGGGGATCACCAGGGTGGTGACGCCCCCGGCGACCGCCGCGGCGTAGACCGCGTCGCGGTCGGCGTCGAACTCGGCAGCGTCGAGATGGCAGTGGGTATCGATAAAAAACGGCACCGCGCCGGGTGCCGTTTTTGCGTTGCCGGTCACGGTTTCCCTCTCCCTTTATGCCCTTCAGGGTGCAACCCTCTCCCGCAAGCGGGAGAGGGAGCGAACGCTAGGCCTTTATGCCCGCCAGGGTGCACACCGATCAATCGCTGCTGGCAAAGCCCAGCAGATGCAGCAGGCTGGTGAACAGGTTGTAGATGGCGACATACAGGCTGACGGTAGCCAGGACATAATTGGTCTCGCCGCCGTGGATGATGTTGCTGGTCTCGTACAGGATGAGGCCGGACATCAGCAGCACGAACATGGCAGACACCGCCAGCGACAGGCCCGGTATCGGATAACCGAAGAGGGCTGCGCCCACCGACACCAGCGCGGCCAGGAACGCGACCATGATGCCAACCATGAGGAAGCCCCCCATGAAGCTGAAATTCTTGCGGGTGGTCATCACGTAGGCCGACAGGCCGAGGAAAATCGCGGCGGTGCCGCCCATCGCCATCATCACCACCTGCGAGCCGTTGGGCAGCGCGAGGTAATGGTTCAGCATCGGGCCAAGACCGAAACCGAGCAGCCCGGTAATCGCGAACACCACGAAGATCCCGGCGGCCGAATTGGCGGTGCGCGGCACCACGAACCACAGCAAGACCAGTGCGGCAATGGATGTGCCAAGGCTTACGATATACGGCATATTCAGCACCATCGAGAACCCGGCGGCGGCAGCGCTGAACAACAGCGTCATCGACAGCAGCATGTAGGTGTTCTTTAGAACCTTGTTGGCCGACAGCGCTGCAGATTCGTTGCGGCCAAGGGTGGTGACTTGCGGGTTCATTCAAGCTCCTCTAACGAATGGCAAAACAGTGTGCCGATACAGAGTGGCTCCGCGCGGCACAGGTTCCCGAAAGCGTTCGGGATCGGTTATCAGGATACCGGGATACGGGCCGGCGTGCCACCCGCAAGCTTGTTTGATTCGATGTCCATCAGGCTGGCCCATCTGCCGTCGTTGCATGCGGGCAGGTTTGACGCCCTTCTCCAGCAAGGACGCGTTCAGACGCAGGCAAGTGGGTTCCGGAAGGAGAGGGAAGGTGCGCAGGGTCATGGCAAGCGGCTTGCAGTGGCAAGGACCGCATTCCGTGGATGTGGCGTACCGGCAATGGTGTTTCAGGATGTCGCATTCGCATGTCGGCCATAGAAGGCCTTCAGCAGAAACGGCGGTGCGATCGTGGTGAGCGCGATGACGATCAGCAGTGCGGCATAGGTCTCGGCGTCGAGGATGCCCTGGTTCAGCCCCAGTTGCGCGAAGATCAGCCCCACCTCGCCGCGCGGGATCATGGCCAGGCCGATGGCGATTTGGCGGAAACGGCTTTCATTGATGAAGAAACCGGCGGCGAGCTTGCCAAGCAAGGCCACCACAATCAGCGCGCCGCCCAGCTGCCAGACGCGCGGCGAGCCCCAGTCGACCGTATTGAGGTTGAGCGAAACCCCGACCATCACGAAGAACAGCGGCGCGAAGGTATGGATAAGCGGCCGCATCTGTTCCTCCAGTCGATGGGCCAGCTGCGGGCTGGGTGCAAACCAGCGGTCGAGCGCCGGCATGCCGAGCCGGTTCATGACATTGAAGCGAAAGTGCTGCGACAGCGCGATGCCGGCGGCAAAGCCGCCCATGATGAGCGGCGCGCCGACCACGTGCGCCAGCCAGGAAAACAGCAGGATCAGTGCCAGCGCCATGGTGACGAGCAGGCCTGGGGTGGCCGCGCGCTGGTCGTAATGGTCGATGATGCCGCCCGCCAGCTTGGCGACCAGCGGCGACAGCAGCATGAACAGCACGATGAAGAGCGCGACCTTGCCGGTGGCAGCCAGCGACACCTCTTGCTGGACGGCGAACTGGTAGAGGAAGGCGAGCGCCAGCACGCCGAGTATGTCGTCCAGCACCGCCGCGCCGATGACGATCTGCGCCTCGTCTTCATGGCGCTTGCCGAGGTCGTCGAGCACCCGCACCGTGATGCCGATGCTGGTCGCGGTCAGCGTGCCGCCGATGAACAGCGACACCAGATTGTCGAGGCCGAAACCCCAGCGGCAGACCGCGTAGCCGAGCACGAAGGGCAGCACGAAACCGACCACCGCCACCACGATGGGCTTGATGCCCGATTTCGCCAGACGGAACAGGTCGGTGTCCATGCCGACTTCGAACAGCAGCAGGATGATGCCGATTTCCGCCAGCAGCTTCATCGTCTCGTCGGGCGAGATCCAGCCCAGCAGCGAAGGGCCCACCAGCAGGCCAGCCAGCAGTTCGCCGATTACGGAAGGAATGCCGTGCCGCCCGGCAATCTCGGAAAACAGCCGCGCGGCGATGAGAATGATGGCGAGATAAAGAAAGAATTGGTGGAGTTCCATGCGGTGAATCCTGTGTCCTGACTTGGGCGAGACTCGGTGAAGGCGGCTGGCCGTCGTCGGGTGGCGATGTCTATTTTAACGTGAGCTGTTTTTCCTGTTTATCCATAATGCCAAAATGGGAGTGGCGGATGGGCGAAATGTTTGGCTGTGGCCCAGGGTTTGCCGCGTGGAATAGGCTTGGAGGCGTGCCTGACGGCAAGCTTTCAGCCTCGCCAGGCGCCACCTTCATGAGCGCTGGACGCTACGTCAAAACCGGTCGCCCGGATTCAGCCCTGACTGGAATCTGCTGCTGGTCATATGCCCGCGGCGTGGATATGATCGAGCAGGCGACGAAGGCCATCGTCACGCTGCAAGAATTCAACCCGGATTATCCATAAGCGGCGAAGAAGGTGCACCGTGCATTGGGGTGGCCCATCGGGGCTGAAGCCCCTCCCACAGGCGACGACGGCCACGCGCTTTTGTAGGAGCGGGCCATCGGAGCTGAAGATGCAGGCACCAGCGCACGCTTCGATCCACAAACCGGCCAAATGGATAATCGGGTTCAATCCCCAACCCGACCGTCATACTGGACGAATCCCCGCACCTTTCCGTTGCCTGACACAAACCGATGCTGCCTGAACGTTTCCGCCGTTTTCTTCCCGATCCGCACACGCTGCGCCAGCGCCGCGAACTGCGCTGGATGGGACCGCTGCTGCACCAGCCGCGGCTGTGGCACGTCAATCGCCGCGGCATCGCCCTGGGGGTGGCCATCGGGGTATTCTTCGGCCTGCTGATTCCGGTGGCGCAGATACTCTTCGCCGTGACGGCGGCGCTGATCCTGCGCGCCAACATTCCCGCCGCGGTCGGCAGCACCCTGGTCACCAATCCGATCACTTTCGCGCCGGTGTACTACGCTGCTTATCATCTGGGCGCCTGGATGCTGGGGCGCGCCGAGGTGCCGCTGGCCGAGGTCGATCTCGGCAACGTCGCGGCCGAAACCGCGACCGGCCTGGCGTTGTGGGTGGATCGCCTGGCCACGGTGGGTGGGCCGCTGGCGCTGGGCTTGCTGACGCTGGCGGTGATCATGTCGGTGCTGATTTATTTCGCCGTGCACTGGGCCTGGCGGCTGCGCGTCATGCGCGCCTGGCAGCGCCGCAAGGCGCGTCGCCGCCAGCGGTGAGATGCCGCTGGCGCCCCGACGACGAAATTCGGCCATACTTGAGCATCGGTGCCCGAGGCATGCAGATTCGCGTGGCCTTTCCGGCGTGTGGGTGAATTTCAGGCGCACGGTTTCAGGGGGCGCCTGGACAGAGGGAGCGCAGTTCCGACCGTCATGCAGAACTTCGCCATGATCTGGCTTTCGCTGTTTGCCTGTCTAGCCGTGATCGGCGTGGCGGGTTTCAACCTGCCGCTCGTTGTCTACCTGCTGAACACCCTGTTCCTCTATCTCTATGTCCACTGACCCCGAAGAACAGCGCTGGCACTCCCTCGACAGCGAGGCCGCCGCCGCGTATCTCGACAGCGACCTGAACCAGGGTCTCTCGACGCCGGCTGCCGCATCGCGGCTGGAGCAGGCCGGGCCCAACGTGCTGACTGAGGCGGCCCGGCGCCATCTGTTCGTCATGCTGGCGTCGCAGTTCACCGACTTCATGATCCTGGTGCTGATCGCCGCCGCCGTCATTGCCGGCCTCATCGGCGAGCCGCAGGATGCCATCGCCATCGTGGTCATCGTGTTTCTCAACGGCATTATCGGCTTCGTCCAGGAGTACCGCGCCGAGCGCGCGATGGCGGCGCTGAAAAAGATGGCCAGCCTGCGGGCCCGCGTCATCCGCGACGGCCAGCCGGGTGTGATCGACGCGCGCGATCTGGTGCCCGGCGATCTGGTCGAACTGGAAGCGGGCAACATCATGCCGGCCGACCTGCGTCTGACCGAGCTGTCGGCGTTCAAGGTCGACGAGTCGGCGCTCACCGGCGAATCGCAGCCGGTCGACAAGCAGCTCGCGGCTTTGCACGAGGCCGACCTGCCGCTCGGCGACCGCCTCAATCTGGCCTACAAGGGCACGATCGCGACCTATGGCCGCGCGCGCGGCCTGGTGGTGGCCACCGGCATGCGGACCGAGCTGGGGAAAATCGCCACGCTGCTCTCCGGCGAATCCGGCAAGACGCCGCTGCAGAAGCGGCTGGCGCGCTTTGGACGGCATCTGGCGCTGGTGGTGCTGGCGATCTGCGCGATCATTTTCGTCACCGGCTGGCTGCGCGGCGAGCCGCCGCTGCTGATGCTGCTCACCGCGATCAGCCTGGCGGTTGCCGCCATTCCCGAAGCACTGCCCGCGGTGGTCACGATTTCGCTGGCGCTGGGCGCGGCGCGCCTGGTCAGGCAGAACGCGCTGATCCGCCGCCTGCCGGCGGTGGAAACGCTGGGCTCGGTCACTTATATCTGCTCCGACAAGACCGGCACGCTGACGCTGAACCAGATGCGGGTCGATTGTGTGCTGGCCGCCGGCGAAACCCGGCCTGGCCTGCGGGATGTGGCGGACGCGCCGTGGCGCGAACTGGGCCTGGCGATGATGCTGTGCAACGATGCCGTGGCCGACGCCGACGGTAAGCTGGCCGGCGACCCCACCGAGACCGCGCTGCTTGCTGCCGGGCTTGCTGCCGGGCTGGACCCGGAACGCTTGCGGGAAACCTGGCCGCGCCTGGCCGAGCTGCCGTTCGACTCCGACCGTGCGCGCATGAGCACCCTGCATCGCGACGGCGAGGCGGTGCTGATGCTGGTGAAGGGCGCGCCCGAGGGCGTGTTGCCCTTGTGCGTCGACCAGCTTGCCGCCGACGGCACGACGCCCATCGACCCGGCGGCGCTGCTGACCGAGGCCGAACGGCTGGCGGAGAAAGGCCTGCGCGTGCTGGCCTTCGCGCTGAAGCGGCTGCCGGCCGTTCCGGACCCGCTCGATGCCGACGGGATGGAAAGCGGGCTGACCTTCATCGGGCTGGCCGGCCTGATCGATCCGCCGCGCCCCGAGGCGGCCGAAGCGGTGGCCGCCTGCAAGGCCGCGGGCATTATCCCGGTGATGATCACCGGCGACCATCCCGCCACCGCCCGGGCCATCGCCAGCCGGCTGGGCATCCTCGACGACGGCGGCAAGGTGCTCACCGGCAGCGACCTGGCGCGGCTGTCGCTGGCGGATTTCGAGCGCGAGGTGGAGTCGGTGCGGGTCTACGCCCGCATCAACCCGGAGCAGAAGATCAAGATCGTGCAGGCGCTGCAGGACAAGGGCGAATTCGTCGCCATGACCGGCGACGGGGTGAACGACGCGCCTGCCCTGAAAATGGCCGACATCGGCGTCGCCATGGGCCGTGGCGGCACCGACGTGGCGCGCGAGGCGGCGGCGATGACGCTGCTGGACGACAATTTCGCCACCATCGTCCATGCGGTGCGCGAAGGCCGCCGCATCTTCGACAACATCCGCAAGTTCGTCAAATACACGATGACCAGCAACTCGGGCGAGATCTGGACCATCTTCCTCGCGCCCTTCCTCGGCCTGCCGATCCCGCTGCTGCCGATCCACATCCTGTGGATCAACCTGGTCACCGACGGTCTGCCGGGGCTGGCGCTCGCCGGCGAGCGCGCCGAACCCAACGTCATGCAGCGGCCGCCGCGGCCGCCGCGGGAGAGCATCTTCGCCCACGGCATGTGGCAGCACATCCTGTGGGTCGGCCTGCTGATGGGCGGGGTGACGCTGCTGACTCAGGCGTGGGCGATCCATGTCGGCTCCGCGCACTGGCAGAGCATGGTGTTCACCGTGCTCACCCTGTCGCAGCTGGGCCATGTGCTGGCGATCCGCTCCGAGCGCGAGTCGCTGTTCGTCCAGGGCGTGCTGTCCAACCGCCTGCTGATGGCGGCGCTTCCGATCACCTTCGCCCTGCAGATGGCGGTGCTCTACGTGCCCTGGCTCAATCCCGTCTTCAAGACCGAGCCGCTCGGGCTGGGCGAACTGGCCGTGTGCCTGGCGCTGTCCTCGGTGGTGTTTATCGGCGTCGAGATCGAGAAGGCGCTGGTGCGGCGCGGCTGGCTCTACGCCAGTCCGTAACGGCTCCCCGGCGCCATCCAGGTCAGGCCATGACCTGCCGCCACAGCGTCCTCACCGCGTCGCGCACGCTGGCCACCGCGGTCAGCGGCACCCGGGCGTATTCCGCGCCGCTCAGCTTGATTGCATGCTGCTGGCGGCGCAGTTCGCGGTAGGCGTCGGCGGCGGCCTGCGCGAGGTCGGCGGGAATCAGTCTGGCCTCGCCCGCGCGTTGCAGCAGCGCGATGTTGCCGACGTTGTCGGCGAGTTCCGGATGCGCCGCGCAATGCCGCAGCACCAGATACTGCACGCAGAATTCGACGTCGACGATGCCGCCGCTGTCGTGCTTGAGATCGAACAGCTCCGTATCGTTGACGTGCCCGGCGTGCATTTTCTCGCGCATCGCCAGCACCTCGTCGCGCAGCTTGCCGGGGTCGCGCGGCAGGCTCAGCACCTCGCGGCGCAGCGCCTCGAAGGCCGTGCCGATCGCCGCGTCGCCGCAGACGAAGCGGGCGCGCGTCAGCGCCTGATGCTCCCACACCCAGGCATGATGCAGCTGGTAGTCGCGGAACGCCTCGGTCGAACTCACCAGCAGGCCGGAGGCGCCGTCGGGGCGCAGGCGCAGGTCGGTTTCGTAGAGGATGCCGGCCGGAGTCAGGGTGCCGAGCCAGGTGTTGATGCGCTGCGCCAGCCGCGCGTAGATTTCCTGCGCGCGCTCGTCGGCGTCGTCGTAGAGGAATACCAGGTCGAGGTCGGAGGCGTAGCCGAGCTCCTTGCCGCCGAGCTTGCCGTAGCCGATGACGGCGAAGCTCGGAGTGTCGCGGTGGCGTGTTTTCAGGCCGGCCCAGCAGCGCGCCAGGGTTTCGGCAAGCAGGGTGTCGGCCAGATACGACAGGTGGTCCGACAGCGCTTCCAGCGTCAGCCGGCCCGCCACGTCCTGCGCCAGCAGGTGCAGGGTCTGCACCTGCTTGAAGCGGCGCAGCGCATCCATCTGCGCCTCGGTGTCGCCGGGGTGGGCGTCGAGTTCTTCATGCAGCTGCATGGCGAGCTGCGCCCAGTCAGGCAGCTGCAACAGGTTCTGCGGCGCGATCAGCTCGTCGAGCAGCTGCGGCTGCAGCGTGATGATCCGCGCCGCCCACGGGCTTGCCGCCAGCAGGCGCACCAGCTGCCGCAGCGCCGCCGGGTATTCGGCCAGCAGCGCCAGATAGGTGGCGCGGCGCGAGATGGACTGCACCAGCGCGGCGAAGCGTTCCAGCGTGACCATCGGCTCGGGCTGGCTGCCGATGACCTCGAGCGCGGGCGGCAGCAGCGCGTTGAGCCGCAGCTGCGTCGATTCGGCCAGCCGCGCCGCGTGCTGGCGCAGCGCGTCGAGCACCGCCAGCACGCGCGGCGGATCGTCGTAGCCGGCGTTTTCCAGCAGCGCCTGGGTGGTGGCGGCGTCCGCCGTGCCGCAGCACACGGCGGCCAGCGGATGGCTCATCTGGTCGGTCTGCGGCGCCGCGAACACCTGCTCGAAATGGCGCGTGACCTTGTTGCGATGGCGGTCGAGCGCGGCGACCAGCGCCGCGTAGTCGACAAAGTTCATCGCTTCGGCCAGCATCGCCCGCGATTCGGCATCGTCCGGCAGCAGCTGGGTCTGCGAGTCGTCGAGATACTGGATGCGGTGCTCCAGTCGGCGCAGAAAATCGTAGGCGGCGGCGAGTTCCTGTTGCGCGTCGGACGTCATCAGGCCGGCCTTCACCAGCGCGCCCAACACCGTCAGCGTCGGGCGCTGCTGCAACGCGGCGACCTGGCCGCCGCGGATGAGCTGGAACACCTGCGCGGTGAATTCGATCTCGCGGATGCCGCCCGGACCCAGCTTCACGTTGTGCGCCATCTCGCGGCGCGCGACCTCGCGGCGGATCTGCGCGTGCAGGTCGCGGATCGCGGAAAAGGCGCCGAAATCCAGGTACTTGCGGAACACGAACGGGCGCACGATTTGCTCCAGCTCATCGTGACGGCTGCCGGTGAGCGGCCGCGCCTTGATCCAGGCGTAACGCTCCCACGGCCGCCCCTGCGCGACCAGGTAATCCTCCAGCATGTCGAAGCCCATCGCGAAGGGCCCCGAATCGCCCCACGGGCGCAAGCGCAGGTCGACGCGGAACACGTAGCCGTCGGCGGTGGCTTCCCCGAGCGCGGCGGTCAGCTTGCGCCCCAGCCGGATGAAGAATTCATGGTTGCTGAGCGAGCGGATCGGCGTAGCAGGATCGTCCGCCGCGGTGTCGCCTTCCTCGGGATAGAGATAGATGAGGTCGATGTCGGACGACACGTTGAGCTCGCCGCCGCCGAGCTTGCCCATGCCGACCACCACCATCCGCTGCGGCTGGCCGTTTGCGCCGCGCGGCTCGCCGTGGCGAACGGCCAGCGCGGCATGGTGGAAATCCAGCGCGGCCGCGATGCATACCTCGGCCAGCGTGCTCCAGGCGGCGGTGATTTCGGCCAGATCGGCGCTGCCCGCCAGGTCGCGCGCGGTGGCGACCAGCCACACGCGCTGGCGCAACTGCCGCAGGCGCTGGTGCAGCGCGGCCTCGTCGGCGCATGGCGGCTCGCTTAGAAATGCCTGCATCGCCGGGCGGGCAAAAGGCCGGTCGAGCTGTCCGGCCAGGGCTTCGGCCAGGTGCGGCTGCGCCTCCAGCAGGCGGCGGCCATAACGGGAACAGCGGGAAACGCGGTCGAGTGCGGGAATGCTCATGGCTTGGATTGGGCTGGATTGAACTAGAATTGCGAAGTTATCGAACACTTTATCAGTGGAGGGATTGTATGGCAGCCATCGAGTCGATTCTGACCGAAACCCGCGTATTTCCGCCCGCGGACGCCTTCGTCGAACAGGCGAACGTGTCCGGCATGGAGGCATACCGGGCGCTGTGCCGCCGGGCCGAAACCGACTACGAGGGCTTCTGGGCCGACCAGGCGCGCCGGACGATGGACTGGAAAAAGCCGTTCAGCCGCACCCTCGACGAATCGAAAGCGCCGTTCTACACATGGTACGAAGATGGCGAGCTGAACGTTTCATACAATTGCCTGGACCGCCATCTGGCGGCCAAGGGCGGCAAGACCGCGCTGATTTTCGAAGCCGACGACGGCGCCGTGACGAAAGTCACCTACAAGGAGCTGCACGCCCGCGTCTGCCAGTTCGCCAACGGCCTGCAATCGCTCGGCGTGGCGAAGGGCGATCGCGTCATCGTCTACATGCCGATGAGCATCGAGGCGGTGGTGGCGATGCAGGCCTGCGCCCGCATCGGCGCCATCCACTCGGTGGTGTTCGGCGGATTTTCCGCGAAAAGCCTGTTCGAGCGCATCGAGGATGCGTGGGCCAAAGTGGTCGTGACCGCCGACGAATCGATGCGCGGCGGCAAGGCCGTGCCGCTGAAGCGAGCGGTCGACGAGGCGCTGGCGATGGGCGACACCTCCTGCGTCGAACGCGTGGTGGTGTATCGCCGGACCAAAGGCGAAGTCAACTGGGGCGCGCGCGACCTGTGGTGGCACGAGCTCGTTCAGACCCAGGCCGACAGCTGCGAGCCGGTGTGGGTCCCCGCCGAGCATCCGCTGTTCATCCTCTACACCTCCGGCTCCACCGGCAAGCCCAAGGGCGTCCAGCATTCCACCGGCGGTTATCTGCTTGGCGCGATCCTCACGATGGAGTGGGTGTTCGACGCCAAGCCCGATACCGACGTCTTCTGGTGCACCGCCGACGTCGGCTGGGTCACCGGCCACACCTACGTCGCCTACGGCCCGCTGGCGCTGGGCATGACCGAAGTCATCTTCGAGGGCATACCCACCTTTCCGCACGCCGGGCGTTTTTGGGAAACCATTGCCAAGCACCGGGTCACCACCTTCTATACCGCGCCGACCGCGATACGCAGCCTGATCAAGCTGGGTTCCGACCTGCCCGGCCAGTACGACCTGTCCTCGCTGCGCTTGCTGGGCACGGTGGGCGAGCCGATCAATCCGGAAGCCTGGATGTGGTATCACCAGGTCATCGGCGGCGGCCGTTGCCCCATCGTCGACACCTGGTGGCAGACCGAGACCGGCTCCCACATGATCGCGCCGCTGCCCGGCGCCGTGCCGACCAAGCCCGGCTCCTGCACCCTGCCGCTGCCCGGCATCATGGCGACGATCACCGACGAGCACGGCCACCCGGTTGAAAAGGGGCAGGGCGGCTACCTGGTGGTCCAGCGGCCGTTCCCGTCGCAGCTGCGCACCCTGTGGGGCGATCCCGACCGCTTCAAAAAGACCTATTTCCCCGAGGAACTCGGCGGCAAGACCTATCTCGCCGGCGATTCGGCGCACCGCGACGCCGACGGCTATTTCTGGATCATGGGGCGCATCGACGACGTGCTGAACGTGTCCGGCCATCGTCTGGGCACCATGGAAATCGAGTCCGCGCTGGTGTCCAATCCCCGTGTCGCCGAAGCCGCCGTGGTCGGGCGCCCGCACGACATCAAGGGCGAGGCCGTGGTGGCCTACGTGGTCCTGAAAGGCGCGCGCCCCACCGGCGAGGAAGCGAAGAAGATCGTCGCCGAACTGCGCGACTGGGTCGGCAAGGAAATCGGCCCGATCGCCAAGCCCGACGAAATCCGCTTCGGCGACAACCTGCCCAAGACCCGCTCCGGCAAGATCATGCGGCGTTTGTTGCGCGCCATCGCCAAGGGCGAGGAAATCACCCAGGACATCTCCACCCTGGAAAACCCGGCCATACTGGAGCAGCTGAAGGAAGCCGTGAAATAATCGAAACAAGGTTGCGGAGGAAAGGGGCGGTCTTCCATGCCCCCGATTCCGGATGGTTCATTGGGCCGCCAGCAAACGCCCGATGAACAATCCCGGTCGATTCCTCCGCAGGCGCATCGAAATCGAATCAAAAGTAGTTCATTCATCAATCCACGAAAGGAAAAAAATGTCCCATTACCATGCCGTCGTCTGGCTCGACCACAACGAAGCCCGCGTCATGCACATCAGCCCCGACGACGTCGAGAAATCGGTGGTCCACCCCGCCAACCCGGCGCGTCACCTGCAGCGTAAACGCGGCTCCGTCAGCGGCAGCCGCCAGCCGGAAGACCAGAACTACTACCATGAAGTCGTCGAGGCCCTCAGCGGCGCGGCCGAGGTCCTGATCGTCGGCCCGGGACACGCCAAGCTCGAACTGATCAAGCACATCCACGCGCACGACCCCGAGGTCGGCAAAAAGCTGATCGGCGTCGAGACCGTCGATCACCCCGGCGACGGCCAGCTTGTTGCCTATGCCCGCAAGTATTTTGTGGCGAAAGACCGGATGCTGGCTCAATAAGCTTCTCCGGGATGGGGTTCATGCGGCCGATCGGGCGCGGATGAGCCGTCTGGCCAGCAATCATGAAGCGCCGGACACCCGGCGCTTCATGTTGCCGACAAACCCCCTCCCCCTTGAGGGGGGAGGGTTGGGGAGGGGGTGAGCCGCAGTATGGCCGCACGCAACAGCCTGATTTAATTGCCCCTCACCCCGACCCCCTCCCGCAAGGGGGAGAGGAAAATCCCCAGCAATAACTTTGTCAGCAGTCCGAGGCGCCGGGTGACCGGCGCTTTTTTAATGCCCGGTTTTTTGCTTCAACCCGCATTGTTGTCCTGGCCGAACGCCTCTCGGGCGACAGCGTTGGTCTGGATGGCGCTCGGCACGGCAACGACTCCATCAATGGCGGGGCCGATGATGGCGAAATCCGGGGCAATGGCGGCAATGACGCCATCGCAGGCGATGCGTTCGCGCGGTATGCGAGCGCAACAAATATAATGTACATACGAATCATGGACTTACATCCGCCTACGACTAAAGTCGTATGGACGAGCCGAAACTGGCGCGACACATTCCGATGGCCGGTCCACGTGCAAACAATTGGACGTGCACGCGAAGGGGGAGGGAACCATGTCAAACAGGATGCGTTCGTGCGCGCAAGGCGCACGTGGGGGTGTGATCGCGCTGAGGCGGGTCATGGCGTTCTGCCACAAGAAACTTGATTTACTGAATAAGCGTGTGTCGACGCAGAGCATGGCGCCAAAACTCAAGGCGTGGGGCAAAAGGCAAGACCTGCCCCCCGCTGTTCTATGCTTCGTGTTCTGCATAGCGGCGCAATCAGCCCTGTGCGCACCAGTTCCAGCAGACACTGCTGCCCGCCTTGACGCCTCCGAACCCACTAACGACGCGCTGCTCAAAGCCCGCGAACTCGGAACAGGAGAAGGCAGTGTCGAGGGATTACAGTCTCTCATCAAGCAGAGACAACCCAAACTGATCGAATTCTATGGACAGTTCCTGGGTGGCTGGAGCTACTCGAAACTATCTCCAGGGATAGAGGCGCTGATAACACAGAACATGAACGACCCGGTGATCGGGCCAGCCTTGCTTAGGCTCACTTTGAAGGCGAAATACCAAACCACAAAGCTTTTTGAGTTGCTCGACGCACGCATCGCCAGGGCGCCGGCACCTGACTGGGTCGCCTTGTCCGCGATATCGAGAACCGACCTTCCGGAAATCGAGCCGGAAGTTCTTAAGCTCGCCGAACGATTTCCGGCTAGTCAGTTTGACAAAAATAGCGTCGAAGTATTGCGGTTCTTTGGTGAGCGTAAATATGCGCCGGCCGTCCCTTTTCTTCGCGCAGTCATCCAGGGGCGTAAGCCAAGTGACTCTGCAGCCATATCGGTAGCCGAAGCACTTGTAAAGATCGGGACGCCGCTGGCGACCACGGCAGTTATCGACCGTCTGGAATGGCTGGCGCGGCAACCTTCCGGCGCACAAGGGGTGCAGAACGAAATTAACACCATCATGTACGCCCTGTCCAACATGACGGAAACCGCGCCACTGGACTTCCCTAGACTGAAAAAAACCTTATCCGGCAAAATGCCGCAGGCGAGCCGGAGGTATCTGCTTGAGATTGCCCAAAAGCGCAAAGAATTGGAGGCGGTGCCGGATTTTCTGAATGCGCTTGTGGAGGAACCGCAAAGCGCAATTAGCAACCCGGCATTCAAGGCACTGTTGGGTTACGATTCCATCGATGTGTGGCGAAAGACACGTGCCGAAATCGAGCATCTTTACCGTGCCAAGGAAATCAGCGATGTCTACCATGCTTCTGCGTTGCGTACCCTTGATGAGAGGCTGAAGGAGCCGGAAAAATACCTGGCAGAAAGCCGACAGGCATCCCGAGACAAGGTCTTTTACGAAAGGCAGGCTCAGATCGATTCCCAGAAGCCTGGCCTGCAAACGCTGAAAGCCAGCGACCCCGAAAAATATGTGGTTGCGCAGCAGCAATATCTGGAAAAGCTGGGAAAGCTCAGCAAAGAGTATGAAGGCCTGGGGGCGACGGTCGGTTTGCAGAGCCGGATTGCCAATGACTATTTCTTACTTGGAAGTTTCGTCAGATTCAAGATGAAGCAGCCAGCGAAGGCGGTCCCTCTATTCGAACATGCTCCCGATTCTTTGATGGCACAAATCGCGGCCGCTGACACCATGCGTTTTGGCTTGCGTGACAGCGCCAGTGCGATCCGGTACTACGAAAAAGCGCTTGCCGCGATGAAGGACGATCGCATGACCGGAAATTCCGACCTCGGAATGACCGCATGGATGCGCGTTTGGATCGATCACGAAATTGCGTACCTCAAAACCGGAAAGACGTTTACGGGAAGACTAGCCGAGGATGATCTAGCCGGTTTCATTTTCTTTTCATTATTCGGTGCAGCGGCGATGCAGGGCGCGGATGTCGAGCTTTCCCCGGATTCGATGGCCCTTGCACAATCCGTTTACCAGGGAAAAACAGTGAGCCTCGATGCGCGGAACAAGCTGGCAAAAGAGATTGAGAAGTTGCCCGCCTCGCACTTCAGCCTGTTCAGTTCAATGGCGGCGGCGACGATGCTGCCAAATGCGACTGTCATGTTGCATTATCTCGGAAAACATGATCCGGCCGGCTATTTGACAGCCTCTCTATTGGGCACCATAGACACATTTAACAGGCAGCCGGTGAAGCCGGATTCTGAATTGGCCCTGCTGCCGGGGGTACGGGTGGACCCGGAGATGCTCAAATTGGTGTCGAACCAGTTCTTCAAGGCACACCAGATCGTGTTGAACACGGGGCCTGATCCGCGTATGGCAAGCCCGGAAAAAACATGGATGCTGTTTATCGAAGCGCTCAAAAACGGTGACATGAATACTGCCCAGGCGTGTCTGGCACCCGCCATGAAGGCAAAACTTGAGCCATTGTTTGCAGCCAGTAATTCAGGCGATCTGAAGAACATGGCGGAATCATTCAGCCGGTTTGCCGTAAGCGAGGGCACAGGCCAGTATCGCGAAGCCGTCGTGACGCGTGGGAATAGGGTGGGCTTTATCTACTTCGCCAATATCGGAGGCTCATGGAAAATTCAAGAGATGTGAAGCCTTGCCACTTCACGCATCGACGCGGAAAACTTGTTCTGGTCACGCTGACATCTGTCGTAGCGTTTTTCTTGGTCAGTGGAAGCGCTTTCGCCCGACTCGAACCCGGCGAAATCCTTACTCCCCTGATGATCGCCGCCAAGAGCGGAAACGTTACGGCAGTGCGAACACTAACGACCATTCCCATTGCTATTAACGCGCAAACAATCACCACGGAAATTCGCCTTCATGGCACCCCTACATCGGGCAGGACCGCCTTGATGTTCGCGGCGCAAGAAGGCCATGCGAATGTGGTGCAGATACTTCTCGAACGGGGCGCCAATCCGAATCTTATCGACTCTCACGGCAGCTCTGCGTGGACATACGCCCGCGATGCGCACCAACTGAAGATTCTGGCGTTGCTGTGGCCCAAACTGGATTTGCAGAAGAGACGTGGTGAAGCGGACTTGGCTCTTTATATCTCAGCGGAAGATGGCTACCTGGACATTGTCGAATTCTTATGGGGCAAGGTGAGCGGCGAGAGTGCTTTGTCCGGTGCACTGGCTGGAGCGGCAGGTAATGGGCGGCTCGATGTTGCAAAATTCCTTGTTGAGCACGGCGCCGCCATCACCGGCGGAACATTGAGCCGCGCTGTGCAACACTCCACTCCCGACAAACTTAACGTGTTACGGTACCTGCTCGACAACGGCGCTGATCCTGATGTGCGCTACACCCAGCAGGGCGTTGGTATTGGGGGGATGACGCCACTGATGCTGGCATCCTATTTGAACTATTACCCGGAGGCCTGGGGTGTCATGGCCCTGCTTTTGGGTTATGGCGCCGATCTGGATGCCAAGGATGATCGGGGCAAGACGGCGCTGGACATAGCGCGAGATTATTCCAAGCTGGAAAGCATTCGCTTTCTGAAGACGGCCGGTGAGTTTGCCGCTGGACGCGTAGTTGATGCGGACAGTGGCAAGCCTGTTGAGGGCGCGGTAGTGAGCCTGGATTTTTGGGTTCGAAAATCAGGGGAAGAGCGGCAGCGCCGGCTGATACAGCAGTCCCTTACCGGCGCCAATGGCCGCTTTTATGTGCACACCTGGCAGAACCCGGTGCGCAGGGAAGCTGGATGGGAACTCGTTCCCGCACAGAAACCGGAAATAAGAATTTATGCGCAAGGCTATCAGCGCCTGATTGCAGGCGATCGCTTTGGCATCAAGAAAGGAGGCGGTCCGAATATTGATCAGCCGATTGCGCTAAAGCCTATGCTGTCGACCCCGGCCGCGCTGCTGCGTGAGCTTGCCTTGTGGAAGGAAGGTTTGACTTCGGAAGTGTTTGATAATTCGCCCGATTACGATTACAGGACGCATTACAGGACACTCGGGAATCTTGCAGGCAAGCAAGAGCGTATAGATGCCCAAAAACATCTTACGCTGCTCTTCGGTAGCGTCTGCGAGACGCTACCGAGTGACGCACGCGCACAGACATGTTATCAGCCATGCTCCGATGCAGACGCTTTGGTACAAAAATACAAACTGGAAGCGCACTGGGAGAAGGAGCGCAGGATGGCTGTAGCCAAGGCGGCTCGGGATGGCACGCCGATTGACCCCGTCTCGTTAATAAATACAGGATGTGGATATAAGGTTACTTCGTCCGACGGCAAGTCAATTTTATTGGTGGTAGAAGGTCCTTGGAGTGCCGAGACTCGCCGCACAGCGCTAGAGAACAAACGAGAGATAATGTCTCGAAGGTCTATTATGTTGAATATGAGCTGGGATCGCGAGTATGGTCGAAGAGGTAATTCTCAGTGAGCCCACCACAGAAATCTACCCCTGCGGCCCACCGGACGCTGCGTCAAAAAGCGGCGCAGCGTCGGTGACCTCCACGTTAGACTTTCCGATGGCCGCACTTACCTTTGGCATTAACACTCGACAGGTGAACTGGTCATAATGAAAACCCACCGCCACTTTCTCCTGGACTGGGCCGAACAGGGCCGGATCCCACCCGGCAACCTGCGTCGCGGTCTTTCGCTCGCGGGCGCTTTCCCTTCGGCTGCCGGGTGGCGCCGCTTTCTCGATCACCTGTTATTGTGGCTGGGCACCCTGCTGGCCGCAGCCGGTGTCATTTTCTTCTTTGCCTACAACTGGAACGACCTGGGTCGCTTTGCCAAATTCGGGCTGGCCGAGGGAATGGTGGGGATTGCACTCTTTTTTGTCTGGCGGCTTGGCACCGAGCGCATTGCCGGCAAAGCGGCGCTGCTCGCAGCCTCGCTGTTCGTGGGCGCCCTTCTCGCCCTGATCGGCCAAACCTATCAGACCGGCGCGGACACCTTCGAACTGTTCGGCACATGGGCGCTGGCCATCCTGCCTTGGGTCCTGCTGGGGCGGTTTGCAGCGCTCTGGGTGGTATGGTTGGTATTGCTCAATGTCGCCATCTCTCTTTATTATCAGGCATTCGGCGGCCTGTTCGGCCTGTTGTTCGGGCCGCGGCAGTCGCTGTGGGCGCTGTTTGCTTTGAACACCCTCGCGCTTGCGCTTTGGGAGAGCCTTGCCGCTCAGGGCGTTGCCTGGCTGCGCGAGCGCTGGGCGACGCGCCTGCTTGCCACGGCCAGCGGCGCACTGGTGACCGCACTCGTGCTTTACGCTATTTTCGACGGGCATCGTGGCGACAGCATGGCTGTCCCGCTCTGGTTTGCCTGGCTGGCGGCAGCTTACTTCGTTTACCGGCGCTTGATGCCGAATATCTACATGCTGGCCGGCGGGGTGCTGTCGGTCATCGTCGTCGTGACCGCCTTCCTGGGCAGGCATCTGCTGGAAGGCCGTGCCGAAGCGGGTGCCTTCCTCTTCATCGGCCTCACGGTGATCGCTCTTTCGGCTATGGGCGGCTGGTGGCTGAAGCGCGTGTTCAGCGAGGAGGAAGCATGAAAAATACCGAACCGCAGAGATTGTGGGCACAGCTCAGGGAAGCCGGACTCGTCGATGGCGAGCTCCCCGCCACGTCGGACGCCATCACACCCTGGTATATCCGCACGATGCTCGGCATTGCCGGCTGGATCGGCGCCCTGTTTCTACTCGGCTTTGTCGGCGCGGGTTTTGCCTTCGTGATGAAATCCGTTGCAGCCTCGCTGCTCCTCGGTACAGTCCTGTGCGCTTCAGCTGCCACTCTGTTCCGGGTCAAATCGGGCAACGACTTCGCCAGCCAGTTTGCCTTTGCCTTGAGCCTCGCCGGCCAGGCGCTGATCCTTGTCGGCCTCGTCCAGGAATGGCGCTCGCATTTCGCCACCATCGCCTTCGTGATGGCCGCCGTGGAAGCAGCCCTGTTCCTCCTGATACCGAATTTCCTGCACCGCGTATGGGCTGCCACGAGCGGAATCTATGCCGCCGTTCTCGTACTGAATGACTTCGGCCTGCATGCCTACACTCTCGCCCTGCTGCTGGCCGCTTTTACCTCGGTGTGGCTGAACGAGTTCAGCCATCCGCGCAGAGCCTCCCTGTTCAGGGCGCTCGGCTACGGGCTGGCGCTGGTCGCGCTTTTCAAGCTGCTCACCTCCGGCGTTTATGGCATGGGGATGTTGCTCGGTGGGCACCATGTCGCCCAATCCCTGCCGGGCGGAGCGCTCGCCCCGTGGATCGGCGCGGGCCTGATCGGCGCCGTGCTGCTAACGACCGTTCAGATACTGCTAAGCCGCGAAGGCGTTGCAGCCACGAGCGGGCCAGGACGCGCGGCGCTCGCCGCAGCCGCCATCCTTGCCCTGATCACGCTCAAGGCGCCGGGCATCGGGCTTACCGTCACCATCCTCCTGGTCGGCCACGCCCATGGCAACCGGGTTCTGGCCGGACTGGGCATGCTTGGCTTGCTGGCTTACCTGTCACATTACTACTACGCGCTGGATTTCACGCTGCTGGAAAAATCGGCCTTGATGGCTGGCTCCGGCATCGCCCTGCTCGCAGCGCGCCTCGTGCTCAAATACGCATGGCCGGAAGGCGGCGAAGTGGAGAAAGGTCATGCGTAAAGTCATCGCCCTGTGCGCCGGTCTGATCGTGCTCGCCCTGGCCAATTACACCATCCATATCCGCGAACGCCTGCTCACAGAAGGCCGCGTGGCGCTGCTTCAGATCGCGCCGGTGGACCCCAGGTCGCTGATGCAGGGCGATTACATGGCCCTGCGCTTCCAGGCCGCCAACGATGCCTTCGGCACGGGCAATGCCCGCAAGGATGGGCTTGACGGCCACATCGTCCTGAAATTGGACGAGCGGGCCATCGGCACCTTTACGCGCTTCGACGATGGCTCGGCGCTGAACGGAAACGAAGTACGGATGCGCTACCGCATCCGCGACGGCCGCCCCAAGTTTGCGACCAATGCCTTCTTTTTTCAGGAGGGCGATGCCATGAAATACACGGCAGCGCGTTATGGCGAGTTCCGCATCGACCCCGACGGCGAAGCGATCCTGACCGGCTTGCGGGACAAGGATACGCTCCCCCTCGGGGAAGCCTTGCGCAAGTAGCCTGACGACATCGGATCTTTATCCTTACGGTACAAATCCCCTTTTCGGAATTTGGCAAGCGCAGGCGGAAAACATGGATTTGGTAGAAGAAGTCGCAATGCTTATCCAGGCTGAAACCTATCTGCTGATCTGCCGGCGCTACATCAGGCCTGCGAACAACCGGGGACCACGGTTTAAAGGAAGGTTGCGCGGAAACCGTGGTCTCTGATTACGCTTGATAGGCCTTGGAGTGCGTTATTGCATTACCTGACCCTGAGGCCGTGGAAAATCGAAGGCGACCACGACGTATGCAGGCACTCGAATCAGGGGAATTGTTTGGTGAGTAGAGCAGGAATCAAAGGGGCCAGGCTCACATTGTTCTAAAGAGGCTTACTTTTGTTGAGTGCCAGGAAGGTGGCATGTGCCCGCCCGCCTTTCACGTCCGCTTCAAGGCGTTGGTGGTGTTCACCAGTTCCAGCAGCAGGCCGTGCAGTCGGGCCGGCGATTTCAGCGCGCCGGTTTCCTCGTCAAAGGCCTTGTCGGCGCTGGGCAGCGAGAACTGGCCGGGCAGCACCAGTACGCCCAGGGTGTTCAGTATCTGCCGCAGGTGCGGAAGCATCCGCATGCCGCCGAACTGCCCTGGCGACGCGGCCATGATGGCGGCAATCTTGTTCTGGTAGGGCGCCAGCCCCGATTCGCCCTGCCATTCGCGCGACACCCAGTCGAGGGTGTTTTTAAGCAGCGGCGAGATCGAGCTGTTGTATTCCGGGCTGGCGATCAGGAAGGCATCGTGGTCCTTGAACAGCGCTTTCAGGCGCAGCGCATTGTCGGGCAGGCCGTCCTTGTCTTCGAGGTCGCCGTTGTAGAGCGGCAGCGGGTAGTCCGCCAGGTCGATCAGGGTGACGATTCCGCCCGCGGCGCGGGTGGCGTCAACCCCGACCTGGATCAGCTTGCGGTTCCAGGAGTCGCGGCGAATGCTGCCGGAAAAAGCGAGAATCTTGGGCATGGGGTCTCCTTTCGATAACACGATACGGGGCATTGTATCGGGGCTTCGGCCGCGGCGATGATCGGGTGGGTTTCATGGGGGATTTAGGCGATGCGATTGCGGGCTTCGTCCACGGGGGCGCCAGGATGATGGGCGTGGTTTCCTGCGAGTAAAACCGGCACAATCCGTCCAACGCCTTCAACCGGTTGGAACATGTCGCTGCCTCTGGATGCATTGGTTTTCGAGGGCCTTGCTGGCTGCAAGGGGTCGCCGCATCGCCTTGCCGCTGAACGCGGGAGGGCGGCTCGATGACAACGGAAAAAACGCCGCTCGACAGGATGCGGCTGGATAAATGGCTGTGGGCGGCGCGTTTTTTCAAGACGCGCAGCCTGGCCACGCAGGCGATCGACCATGGCCGCGTGAAGCTGAACGGCGAGCGGGTCAAGCCCGCGCGCGATGTCAAACCGGGCGACCGGCTGGAGGTCCATGCGGGAGATTCCGACTGGGTCCTGACGGTGCGCGCCCTGTCGATGCAACGCGGTCCGGCGCCGGTGGCGCGGACCCTGTATGAGGAAGATCCAGCCAGCCTCGCGCGCCGGGAGCAGCAGGCGAGCGACCGCAAGCTGGCCGCCAGCCCGGCGGCGGCGATCAAGGGGCGTCCGACCAAGCGCGACCGGCGGCTGATTCATCGCTTTACCGACGAGTGAGCGCCGGGGATTCACGAACGTTTTTGCTCTTGGAGGATGCCGCTGGATTTATTCCGTCATCGCGAGGCCCGCAGGGACGTGGCGATCCAGAAGTGCCCGCTTAATCAAAGCGCTGGATTGCCCCACAAGGGGACTCCGACTTGTTATGGGCTAAAGCCCATGCAAGATCGTATGCCGCGCTGCGCTCGCAATGACGAAAATCAGAACAAATGGTGGCGTCACCTTTGTTTACGGCGTATGCCCTAAAGGATTCTTTTCAATACCCCCTTGCGGGGTGCTCCGATCCACTACGGGCTGAAGCCCGTGTGGAATCGTATGCCCTAAAGGACTCCGATCCACTACGGGCTGAAGCCCGTGTGGAATCGTATGCCGCGTTGCGGCGCTTCGTGCGATGAATTCATCGGGTTTTCCCTTAATGCGCCGGCAAACGCATAAAATCAGCGCTTCATCGAGCCGCTGATTTTATGACCGTTTTCCCCGCCTTGTTGTCGTTCCTGCGCTGCGCATCGTGCTGGCTGGCGGCGCTGACCGCGCTCGCCGTCGCGGGCTTGGCGACGGCGGCGGCGCTGATGTTTTTCTGGGTGTTGCCCAATATCGACGATCACCGCGAGACGGTGGCCGGCCTGATGTCGCGTGCGTTGGGGCAGCAGGTGACGCTTGAGGCCGTGTCGGGGATGTGGCAGCAGGCGCGTCCCGAGTTCCGCCTGCAGGGCGTTCGGCTGTACGACTCGCAGGGGCGCCCCGCGCTTTACCTGCCCGAGTTCGAGGCCACGTTTTCCTGGCGTTCGCTGCTGTTTCTCGAACCGCGTTTCAATCGCATCGAACTGCAGGGGCTGGCGCTGGGCGTGCGGCGCGCGCGCGACGGCCGTTTTTACGTCGGCGGCATTCCGGTCAACCCCGGCGACCCCGACAGTAAATTCTCCGACTGGCTGTTGCGCCAGGGGCGGGTGCATGTCGGCAACGCCACGCTCACCTGGCTGGACGAGCTGCGCGGTGCGCCGCCGCTGAATCTGCGGGCGGTCGACTTCACCCTCGTCAATTCGCGCCGCAACCATCGCATGCAGCTGAGCGCGACCCCGCCTGGCAGCCTGGCCCTACCGCTTGCGGTCGACGCGCAACTGCGCGCGCGCAAGGTCAGCGACATCAAGACCTGGAGCGGAACCGTCGAGGCGAGGCTGACGGACGTGTCCTTCCCGGAACTGGCGGCCTGGCTGCAAGTGCCCTATCAGCCCCGGCGTGGCCGGGGCGCGCTGCATGTGCGGTTCGATGTGGCCGGCGGGGCGCTGACAGGCGCGACGGCGGGGCTGGATCTGCGGAACATTGAAACCCTCCTGGGGGAGGGGCTGCCGCCGCTGCGGCTGGAGCAGGTGCAGGGGCAGGCCCTGTGGCGGAGCGGCCCCGACGGGCAGCGCGTTGCCTTTGAAAAACTGCGCGTCGCCTTGCCGGGCGGCAGCCTGGAGGCGCCTTTCAATGCGGGGTTGAAGTGGAACGCAGCGTCGCGCGAGATATCGGCGGAGGCATTTCAGCTGAGCGGCTGGCAGTCGCTGCTGCCGAGCCTGCCGATGGACGACGCCTTGCGCGCGCGCCTGCAAACTCTGCAACCGCAGGGGCGTCTGGAAACCTTGCTGTTTCGCTGGACCGGCGCGCAGCCCGGACTTGAAAATTTCAGCGTCGCCAGCCGTTTCAGCGGCCTGGGGATGAAGGCGGTTGGAACCAGCCCGGACTGGCCAATCTCACCGGGCGGGTCGAGGGCGATGCGGGCGCGGGCCGGTTCGAAATCGACTCGCGGCGGATGGAACTGGATCTGCCCGGCCTGTTCCGTGAGCCGCGGATTCCGCTCGACACCCTGAGCGCGCGCGGCAGCTGGAAAAAAACCGGGCGGGGACGCCTGGTCAGCCTCGAAGAAGCGAGCTTTGCCAACCGTGACGCGGCCGGATCGGCCAGCGGCAGTTACGAGTTGCTGGCCGGTCACCCGGGCATCATCGACCTGAGCGTGCAACTGAGCCGCGCCGACGGTCTCGCGGTGTACCGCTATCTGCCGAAATCGATTGGCGACCAAACCGTCGACTGGGTCAGGCGGGCGGTCATCGCCGGGGGATCCGATGACGTGCGGCTGGTCTTGCGGGGCGATCTCAAGCGCTTCCCGTTCGATCAGGGCGGCGGCGAGTTCAGCGTCGACGCGCAGGTCAGGGATGCGGTGATCGACTATGTGCAGGACTGGCCGCGCATCGAAGGCATCCGGGCGCGCATGCTCTTCGCGGGCAAGTCGATGATCGTGACATCCACGCAGGCGCGCATTTACGGGGTGGCTTTGTCGCCGGTCAAGGTCGAAATTCCCGACCTGCTGCATCATGAGGAAGTGCTGCAGATCGTTGGCGAGGCCAATGGCCCGGTGCGGGATTTTATTCGCTTCGCCAACTTCAGCCCGGTGGGGAAGCGCTTGCGCGGCTTCACCGATGCGCTGGACGGCAGCGGGCCGATGCGGCTTGCCCTGAAACTGCGGGTGCCGTTGCGTCACAACCATGACGCCACGCTGGCTGGCAAGCTGTCTTTCCTCGGCAACACGCTGTTGCCGCCGGGTCTGCCGCGGATCGACCAGGTGCGCGGCGATATTGGATTTACCCACGACAGCATCCGTGCGAAAGACATCGGCGCGCAGTTTCTGGGCGGCCCGCTGAAGGTCGAAGTGGCCCATCCGCAGGGCCGGGTGCAAATCCTGGCGGAAGGGCGCGCCACCGCGGCGGGCCTGGCGCCCTGGCTTGGCGAGATGCGGCGCACGCGCCTGTCCGGGCAGTCCCGCTGGCGCGGCCGGATCGACCTGGAGCCTGTCGGCGAACGCATCCGCATCGAATCCGACCTGATCGGGCTGGGTTCCACGCTTCCCGCGCCGCTGGCCAAGGCCGCCGCGCAACCGCTGCCGCTGCTGGTGACCCGGCAGCCGCAGGCCGGCGGCGAACTGCACGAGGTGCAGCTCGGCGGCATCGTGAGCGCGGTGTGGCGCAACACCGCGGCAGGCGGTTTTGGCCGGGGTGAAATCCGTTTTGGCGGCCAGGCGGCGATGCCGGCCGAACCCGGTCTGCGCCTGGCCGGCAGCGGGCGCGGCATGGACATTACCGGCTGGGCGGCGTTGCTGCCCAAGGGCGAGGGCGGCGGCAGCCTGCCGCTGACATCGATCGATCTCGGCTTCGACGCGTTCGACCTGATGGGGCGGCGATATCAGGACGTGCGGCTGCAGGGGCGCAACCGCAACGGCCTGTTGCGCATCCAGGCGACGGGACGCGAACTGGACGGCGTGCTGACTTATCGCCCGGCCGGCGCAGACGATTCAGCAGGGGCTTCGGCCCGTGGCGGATCGGAGTCCACGGGGACGCAGCCTGCCCGTGTGTCGGCGCAGTTCAGGCAGTTCACCATCCCGCCGCCGCTGCCCGCCATCGTCGAGCCGGGCGAGGGCATCAACATGAAGGCGGCGGATTTTCCGATGCTGGATGTGGTGGTGGACGATTTTCGCCTGCAGAAGCGTTCGCTGGGCCGGCTTGAACTGGTGGCGAGCGGCGCGGCGCGGGGACTGGTGATCGACAGCCTGCAAATCACCCATCCCGACAGCGTGTTCAAGATGAGCGGCCTGTGGCGCGACGACGGCCTGAGCGAAACCCGGACCGACCTCAGCCTGACGGTGCTGGACGCCGGCAAGTTTCTGGCCCGGTTCGGCCACCCCGACGCACTCAAGCGGGGCAGCGCCGAGATCAAGGGCAATGCCGCCTGGGCCGGCTCGCCCGCCGATTTCGCTTTCGATTCGCTGGCGGGGCAACTCGAGTTCAAGGCCAAAAGCGGGCAGTTCCTCAAGGTCGACCCCGGCGCCGGAAAATTGCTCGGCGTGTTGAGCCTGCAATCGCTGCCGCGCCGGCTGAACTTCGATTTCCGTGATATCTTCAACGAAGGCTATGCCTTCGACGACATCGGCGCCACCCTGCGCATCGCGCGCGGCGTGATTTACAGCGACGACTTCAGGATGCGAGGGCCGGCGGCCAAGGTCAATATGTCCGGGATGGCCGACCTCAATCAGGAAAGCGTGCAGTTGCGAGTCAAGGTGATTCCGAAATTGTCCGAGGGTGTGGCCGTGGCGGGCGCCCTGATCGGCGGTCCGCTGGCAGGGGTGGGCGCGCTGGCAGCGCAAAAAATGCTGCGCGATCCGATTGAGGAGGCCACCAGCCAGGAATACATGGTGACCGGGCCGTGGATGGAACCCGATGTCAAAAAACTGACCAAACCCCAGGCCAAAACCGAAACCCAGACATCCGAACCTTAGATCGTGGAATCTGTTACATGACGACGAAAAAACCAGCAAGACCCAGTGTGGCCCGTCCCAAAGGCGCGCAAGTCAAGAAATCCGCACCGCAGGCGGGCACCGTGCGCGTGGCCGCCATCCAGATGGCATCCGGCCCCAACGTGTCCGCCAATCTGGCCGAAGCCGAGCAGCTCATCGAACTGGCGGTCGACGCGGGCGCGCAGTTGATCGCGCTGCCGGAGTTTTTCTGCATCATGGGGCTGAAGGATGCCGACGTGGTGAAGGCGCGCGAGGCTGAAGGCCAGGGTCCGATCCAGGCGTTCCTGTCGCGCATGGCGAAGAAACATCGCGTCTGGCTGATCGGCGGTTCCATTCCGCTGGAAGCCAGCGTGGCGAACAAGGTGCGCAACAGCTGCCTGGTGTACGACGAACGCGGCAAGCAGGTGGCGCGCTACGACAAGATTCACCTGTTCGGCCTCGATCTCGGCAACGAGCGTTATCAGGAAGCCAAGCTGATCGAGCCGGGCGACAAGGTCGTCGTCGTCAACAGCCCGTTCGGCCGCATCGGTCTGTCGACCTGCTACGACCTGCGCTTCCCCGAGCTGTACCGCGCCATGCCCGACGTCGACATCATCGTGGTGCCGTCGGCGTTCACCGCCACCACCGGACGCGCGCATTTCGAAACCCTGATCCGCGCCCGCGCGATCGAGAACCTCGCCTACGTGATCGCGCCGGCGCAGGGCGGCTACCATCTGTCGGGCCGCGAAACCCACGGCGACAGCATGATCGTCGACCCCTGGGGCGTGGTGCTCGACCGCCTGCCGCGCGGCTCCGGCGTGGTCATCGCCAACATCAACCCGGCCTACCAGGCCAGCCTCAGGAAGAGCCTGCCGGCGCTGCAGCACCGCTTCATCCAGTGCACGCAGATCGAGGTCGATGTGGTCGAGCGCCGGGTTCCGGCCAAGCGCGAGCCCGCCTCCAAATAATTTTGAATCCAGCAGGATCAGGACACATTCATGAACCCCACCGACGCCTTCGTCCCCATTCAAACCGCCGAACAGCTTTTTCATTCCGCCGAAGCCACGCTGCTGAAGCCGAACGGGCTGGACGCCGACAAGCTCGCGCCGGTGTTCAGCCGCCTGCTGACGCATGAAGTCGACTACGCCGACCTGTATTTCCAGTATTCGCGCTCCGAAGGCTGGAGCCTGGAAGAAGGCCAGGTCAAATCCGGCAGCTTCAACATCGACCAGGGCGTCGGCGTGCGCGCGATCTCCGGCGAGAAAACCGCCTTCGCCTATTCCGACGACATCAGCCTCGAAGCATTGGGCGCGGCGGCCGACGCCACTCGCGCGATCGCCCGCGCCGGGCAGAATCGCAGCTTCGGCGTGACGCAGCGCGGCGAAGGCCGCCAGCTGTATCACGCGGTCGATCCGCTGGCGAGCCTGGACGATGCGGCCAAGGTGACCCTGCTGGAGCGGCTGGAGAAGAAAGCCCGCGCGATGGACCCGCGCGTCATCCAGGTGATGGCTAGCCTTGCCTCCGAATATGAAGTCATCTTCATCGCGCGTTCCGACGGCCATCTGGCCGCCGACGTGCGACCGCTGGTGCGGCTGTCGCTGCAGGTCATCGCCGAGCAGGACGGCCGCCGCGAGCAGGGTTCCGGCGGCGGCGGCGGCCGCTTCGACTACAGCTACTTCACCGACGACATCCTGGAAAAATACGCGCGCCAGGCCGTGCATCAGGCCAGCGTCAACCTCGACGCCCGCCCGGCGCCCGCCGGCAGCATGACCGTCGTGCTCGGTTCCGGCTGGCCCGGCATCCTGCTGCACGAAGCCATCGGCCATGGCCTCGAAGGCGATTTCAACCGCAAAGGCAGCTCGGCTTTCTCGGGCCGCATTGGTGAGCGGGTCGCCGCGCCCGGCGTCACGGTGGTCGACGACGGCACCATTCCGCTGCGCCGCGGTTCGCTCAACGTCGACGACGAAGGCAACCCGACCCAGCGCACCGTGCTGATCGAGGACGGCATCCTCACCGGCTACATGCAGGACATGATGAACGCGCGGCTGATGGGCATGCCGATCACCGGCAACGCGCGCCGCGAATCCTTCGCCCACCTGACCATGCCGCGCATGACCAATACCCTCATGCTCGGCGGCGACAAGGACCCGCAAGAGATCATCGCCTCGGTGAAGAACGGCCTCTACGCCGTCAACTTCGGCGGCGGCCAGGTCGACATCACCAGCGGCAAGTTCGTCTTCTCCGCCGCCGAGGCCTACATGATCGAAGACGGCAAGATCACCTACCCGGTGAAAGGCGCCACCCTCATCGGCAACGGCCCCGAAGTGCTGACGCGCGTCTCCATGATCGGCAACGACATGGAAATGGATTCGGGCGTGGGCACCTGCGGCAAGGAAGGCCAGAGCGTGCCGGTCGGCGTGGGGCAGCCGACGCTGCGGATTGATGGGCTGACGGTGGGCGGGACGGCCTGATTAGCCTGGAACCGTCTGTTTCAAGTAAATCAGGAATGGCGAAATCCAGAAAAAACCGCAAACCCGGGGTGCTTATCGCACCAGGAACACCCAAGCGGTTTACTCGGATC
>JAUPLV010000045.1 GCA_030836725.1 Pseudomonadota bacterium
TGGTCGCCGCGATCCCCAGCATCACCGCCAGCTGGATTTCGTCGTGCCACACCAGCACGCCGAGCCCATAGCACAGCATCAGCGCCGCCACCGTCGTCGTCCCGGGGTCGCCATCCACGGGTTGCGGCGAACGCAGATAGGACGCGATCATCATGCTGCCGACCAGCAGCAGCCCGATCGCGATCAGCCAGAGAGCGCCTAGTTCGGTCGCAAGATGCGCCGTCAGCACGCCCAGCATCGCGGTCAGCGCGAACGTGCGCAGCCCCGCTTTCGCCGCCGGATTGCGCTCGCGTTCCAGCCCCATCAGCAGCCCGATCGCCAGCGCCGCCACGTAGCGTGGGAGCGAGGCGAGTTCGGCGGGCAGCCAGGCGATTAATTCATCCATCTTGATCCGTCATTCCAGGTTGAGAGAGGGCGCGGTTGCCGAAGATATTCCAGCATAAGCGACCTTGGGCTTTTGATGTAGCGCCTTGTTCGCCTGGACGGCCGGTTCGAGTTGTGGCATGGGTTCGGCCCGGGCGCTGAACGCGCGCGCACGGCGCGCCTTGAAATGGAAGCCCATTCGAATTAGAATCGCCGGCTGTCCGAAATGGTTCGGACAAATTCGCACACCTGTCATTAAAGGGTGGCGGCGCGTCCCGACAAGCTGGCGCGCGGCTACTGACGGGTGGAGGCTCAACCCTTTAGGAGATTTACATGTCTGTCACCATGCGTCAAATGCTGGAAGCCGGTGTCCATTTCGGTCACCAGACCCGCTTCTGGAACCCCAGGATGGCCCCCTTCATTTACGGCCATCGCAACAAGATTCATATCGTCAACCTGGAAAAATCGCTGCCGATGTTCCAGGAGGCGCAAAAAATCGTGCGCCAGCTGGCCGCCAACAAGGGCAACGTGCTGTTCGTCGGCACCAAGCGCGCAGCACGCGACATCGTGCGCGAAGAAGCGCAGCGCGCCGGTATGCCTTTCGTCGACAACCGCTGGCTGGGCGGCATGCTGACCAACTTCAAGACCGTCAAGCTGTCGATCAAGCGCCTGAACGATCTGGAGGCCTCGCTGGCCGAGCCGGGTCGCCTGTCGAAGAAGGAAACCCTCACCGTGCAGCGCGAAGCCGACAAGCTGAACCGCAGCCTGGGCGGCATCCGTGAAATGGGCGGCCTGCCCGACGCGCTGTTCATCATCGACGTTGGCTACCAGAAGGGCGCCGTGGTCGAGGCCAGGAAGCTGGGCATCCCGGTGATCGGCGTGGTCGACACCAACAACAGCCCGGAAGGCGTGGACTACATCATTCCCGGCAACGACGACTCGGCGCGTGCGATTCGCCTGTATGCGCGCGGCATCGCCGATGCGGCGCTGGAAGGCCGTGCTCAGGTCATGAGCGAAATCATCGGCGGCGAGGAATTCGTCGAGGTTGAGGAAGAAGGCGGCGTCGCCGCTGAATAAGCGCGACGCGCCGCAGCATCGCCGGACCATGATTCCCGGCGAGCGAATTTCAGGAGGGGCGTCGGCCCCTCTTTTTTCTGTATTGGCCAGCTTGAATCTGGCTGAATTTAATTTGGAATAGGGAGCTGAAATGGCAGAAATCACTGCAGGCATGGTCAAGGAACTGCGCGAAAAAACCGATGCGCCGATGATGGATTGCAAGAAAGCGCTGTCGGAAGCCGGCGGCGACATGCAGAAAGCGGAAGAAATCCTGCGCGTGCGCTTCGGCAACAAGGCCGCCAAGAGCGCCAGCCGCGTGGCGGCTGAAGGCGTGGTCACCATCGCCATCAGCGCCGACGGCAAGTCGGCCGCCATGGTCGAAGTCAACTGCGAAACCGATTTCGTGGCGAAGAACGACGATTTCCTGGCGCTGTCGAACGCCCTGGCCGAGATGGTGCTGAACCAGAATCCGGCCGACGTCGCCGCCTTGTCCGCGCTGCCCTACAAGGGCGTCACGGTGGAAGCTTTCCGCACCGAGCTGGTCGGCAAGATCGGCGAGAACATGTCGGTGCGCCGCTTTGCGCGCCTGGACGGCCAGGGCAAGTTCGCCAGCTACATCCACAGCGGCAAGATCGGCGTGCTGGTCGATGTGACGGGCGACGAAGCGCTGGCACGCGATGTCGCGATGCACGTCGCCGCTTCCAAGCCGAAGTCGCTGGATGCGTCCGGCGTGTCGCAGGACCTGATCGACACGGAACGCCGCGTCGCGATCGAAAAGGCCAAGGAAGCCGGCAAGCCTGAAGCCATGCTGGAAAAGATCGCCGAAGGCACGGTGCAGAAATTCCTCAAGGAAGTCACCCTGCTGTCGCAGCCCTTCGTCAAGGACGACAAGCAGACCGTCGAGCAGGTGCTGAAGTCGAAGAACTCGCAGTGCCATGGCTTCATGATGTACGTGGTGGGCGAGGGCATCGAGAAGAAGGTGTCCGACTTCGCGGCTGAAGTGGCCGCGGCTTCCAAGGTCTGATCCGGCATGGCGCTTGCACGACGCATTTTGCTGAAGCTGTCGGGTGAAGCCCTGATGGGGCCGGACAGTTTCGGTTATCACGCCGAAACCATGGCTGGCTTTGTCGGTCAGATTCGCGAGGTGGCGGCGCTGGGCGTGCAGGTCGGCATCGTGGTCGGTGGCGGCAATCTGTTTCGCGGCGCCACCGGTGCACTGTCCGGGATGAACCGCGCCAGCGCCGATTCGATGGGCATGCTGGCCACGGTGATGAATGCGCTGGCGCTGAAGGATGCGCTGCAGCAGGTTGGCGTCGATGCGCGGGTGCAGACCGCGGTCAGCATCGCCCACGTCGGCGAGGATTTCGATCGCGATAAGGCGGTGCGCGATCTGGAGGCCGGGCGGGTGGTGATTTTCGGAGGCGGAACCGGCAATCCATTTTTCACCACCGATACGGCGGCGGCGCTGCGCGCAGCCGAAATTGGCGCCGATCTGCTGTTGAAGGCGACCAAGGTCGATGGCGTCTACACTGCCGATCCGAAGAAGGATCCGAATGCCCGGCGTTACGATACCCTGAGTTTCGACGAGGCTATCGCCAACAACCTGGGTGTGCTCGATACCGCCGCTTTTGCTTTGTGTCGTGAACAGAAACTGTCCCTGGTCGTGTTCAATGTCTTCAAATCCGGCGCGCTCAAGCGCGTGGTGCTGGGCGAAGACGAGGGCACGCGGGTCAACTTGAATTGAGGAGTTGAAATGGCTGAAACCAGCATCGCCGAGATCAAGCAGTCTGCCGAACAGAAAATGGGCAAGACGCTGGAAGCATTGAAGAACGATCTGGCCAAGGTGCGCACCGGGCGCGCCCACACCGGCATTCTCGACCACGTCATGGTCGATTACTACGGCAGCCCGACCGCGGTGCCTCAGGTGGCCAACGTGTCGCTGGTCGACAGCCGCACCCTGGGCGTGCAGCCCTACGAAAAGAACATGGTCGGCAAGATCGAGAAAGCGATTCGCGATGGCGATCTCGGCCTCAATCCGGCCACGCACGGCGACATCATCCGGGTGCCGATGCCGTCGCTGACCGAAGAGCGCCGCCGCGACCTGGTCAAGGTGGTGCGCAACGAAGCCGAAGGCGCGCGGGTCGCGGTGCGCAACATCCGCCGCGATGCCAACGGCATGCTGAAGGATATGGTCAAGGCCAAGACCGCGACCGAGGACGAGGAGCGCCGCACCCAGGACGAGGTGCAGAAGCTGACCGACAAGTTCATCGGCGAAATCGACAAGATGCTGGCCGATAAAGAGAAAGACCTGCTCGCAGTCTGAGCGAGTCTGGCGAGCAATCCGGCGTGTCTACCCGCGCAAAGCAAGCGATTCCTGAAAGTCCCGGGGCGCCGCGGCATATTGCCATCATCATGGATGGCAACGGCCGCTGGGCGAAGCAACGGCTGATGCCGCGCGTGGCCGGTCATCGCAAGGGCGTCGAGGCGCTGCGCGGGGTGATCCGCGCCTGCGCCGAACGCGGCGTGACGCACCTCACCGTGTTTGCCTTCAGCTCCGAAAACTGGCGACGCCCGAAAGAGGAAGTCACCCTGCTGATGGAGCTTTTTTTGCGCGCGCTGGAGAACGAGGTGGCGCGACTGCACGAAAACGGCATCCGCTTTCGTGTCATTGGCGAACTGTCCGGATTTTCCGGGCGCATCCAGACCCTGATCCGCGACGCCGAATCGCTGACGCGCGACAACACCCGGCTGGTCTTTACCGTGGCGGCCAATTATGGCGGCCGCTGGGATATCGTGCAGGCCGTGAAGAAACTGATGGCTGAAGGCGTGGCGGCGGAGGAGGTCAGCGAATCCATGCTGGCGCAGCATCTGAGCATGGCCGAAATGCCGGTGCCCGACCTTTTCATCCGCACCGGCGGCGAGCAGCGCATCAGCAATTTCCTGCTGTGGCAACTGGCCTACACCGAACTGTATTTCACCGATGCGCTGTGGCCCGACTTCGACGCGGCGGCGCTGGATCAGGCGATTGCCTCCTACCGCACGCGAGAACGGCGCTTCGGCCGGACCAGCGAACAGCTTCGGTCCGCTCCGTGAGTTCCTTGAAGGCGCCGCATTCATGAGCCCGTTGTCGATCCGCATAATGACCGCCATGCTGCTGCTGGCGGTGTTCGTTCCCGCCGCGCTGTGGGCGCCTGCGTGGCTGTGGTCGATCCTGATGGCTGGAGTGATCGGCATGGCCGCGTACGAGTGGGCGAGCATGGGGAAATTCCCGCCCGTGTCCGCGGGCATCTACGCGGCGCTGCTGGCGCTCGGAGCGCTGGTGCTGCCCGTTCTGCTGTCGAGCGACTGGCCGGTTTTCAGGGCGGCGCTGATTGTGCTTTCCATCGGCTTCTGGCTGCTTGTCGCGCCGCTGTGGCTGCTGGCGCGCTGGCGTGCCGAGCAGCCGTTTCTCCGTGCGCTGGCCGGCGTTGCCGTCCTGTTGCCGACCTGGGTGGCGCTGCTGTATCTGCATGAGCGCGGTCCCGGTTTCCTGCTGGGGGTGATGGCGATTGCCTGGATCGCCGACACCGCCGCCTATTTCGCCGGCCGTCGCTTCGGCCGTCACAAGCTCGCTCCAACGATCAGCCCGGGCAAGACCTGGGAGGGCGTGGCGGGGGCGCTGGCCGCGCTGGCGCTGTATGCCGCGGCATTGAGCGCGGTGGTCGGGATGCCGCTGCCGGCACTTTTTTTCGCGGTGGCCGGCCTGTTGTATCTGTCGGTGCTGGGCGACCTGTTCGAGTCCTGGATCAAGCGCGTTTCCGGCATGAAGGATAGCGGCGACATACTTCCAGGGCATGGCGGCGTGCTCGACCGCATCGATGCGTTGACCTCAACCCTGCCTGTCGCCACGGGCATTCTGATGTGGCTGGAGCGCGGCACGTGAAACCTCGGACCCTTACCATTCTCGGCGCAACCGGAACCATCGGCGTCAATACGCTCGATGTGGTGGCGCGTCATCCCGATCGTTTCAGGGTGTTTGCCCTCACCGGCGCCACCCAGGTCGAGCGCATGGTCGAGCAGTGCCGCACCCATCGGCCGCGCTTTGCCGTGATGAGCGAGCCGGCCGCCGCCGCCGCCCTGCGCGCACGGGTTGCAGCGGAAGGACTGGCGGTCGAAGTGCTCGAAGGGGCCGCCGCCCTGACTGATGTGGCCACCGCGCCCGAAGTCGATACCGTAATGGCGGCAATCGTCGGCGCCGCGGGCCTGCCGGCCACGCTGGCGGCGGCACAGTGCGGCAAACGGATTCTGCTTGCCAACAAGGAAACCCTGGTGGTGTCCGGGCAGCTGTTTATGGACGCCATCGCCGCCAGCGGCGCCGAACTGTTGCCGATCGATTCCGAGCACAACGCCATCTTCCAGTCTCTGCCACGTGATTTTCGCGGCGACTTCCAGCAGGCCGGGGTGAAGGCGCTGTGGCTCACCGCTTCCGGCGGCCCGTTCCGCACCCTGTCGGCCGAGGCGATCGCCGTGGCGACGCCGGCGCAGGCGGTGGCGCACCCCAACTGGGTGATGGGCAAGAAAATATCGGTCGATTCGGCGAGCCTGATGAACAAGGGCCTCGAGGTGATCGAGGCGCGCTGGCTGTTCAACGCGCGCCCCGAGCAGATCAAGGTGGTGGTGCACCCGCAGAGCATCGTGCATTCCATGGTCGAATACGCCGACGGCTCGGTGATCGCGCAGATGGGCACGCCCGACATGCGCACCCCGATCGCCTACGCGCTGGGTTTTCCGGAACGCATCGATGCGGGCGTGTCGGCGCTGGAACTGCTGGGCAAACAGCTGACTTTCGAGGCGCCCGATACCGCGCGCTTTCCCTGTTTGCAGCTGGCGTTCGACGCGCTGCACGCAGGGGGCAGCGCAGCGTCGGTGCTGAACGCCGCCAACGAAGTGGCGGTCGCGCGCTTCCTCGACGGCGCCGTCCCGTTCAGCGCCATCGCCGCCAGCATCGCGCATACGCTGGACAGGCTGGCGGGCGGCGTCGCCGACACGCTGGATGACCTGCTCGAGGCCGACCGGCAGGCGCGTCGCGTCGCCGGGGCGTTTCTGGAGACGCAGCGCGTATGAGCGTCCTGCACACCCTGGTCTGGTTCCTGGTCGCCATCGGCGTTCTGGTGGTGATACACGAATTTGGGCATTACCTCGCGGCACGGCTGGCCGGCGTCAAGGTGCTGCGCTTCTCCGTCGGTTTCGGCAAACCGCTGGCGAGCCGCCGCTTCGGCCGCGACCAGACCGAGTGGGTGCTGTCCGCGCTGCCGTTCGGCGGCTACGTCAAGATGCTCGATGAGAGCGAGGGCGAAGTTCCTGCCGCCGAGGCGCACCGCAGTTTCAATCGCGCCTCGGTGTGGCGGCGCATCGGCATCGTTGCCGCTGGCCCGATCGCCAATTTCGTGCTGGCCATCGTGTTCTACTGGGCGCTCTTCCTGAACGGCATGCCCGCGATGAAACCCATCATCGGCGAACCGCCGGCCGGGACGCCGGCCGCGCACGCCGGCCTGGCGGCGGGCGACGAGATCCGCCGCGTCAACGGCGACGAGACGCTTACTTTCCCGGACTTGCGGCTGAGTTTGCTGCGCGCCGGGGTGAGCGGAGGGGCGATCACGCTGGAACTGGCCGATGGACGCAGCGTGCGGCTCGATGCCCTGCCGATGCAGAACGAGAACCTTGAGCAGGACATGCTCAAGCCGCTCGGCATCATGCGTTATGAGCCCGCGATTCAACCGGTCATCGGCAGTCTTCTGCCCGACGGCGCCGCGGAGCGCGCGGGCTTCCAGCCCGGCGACCGCCTGCTCGCCGCCAATGGCCAATCCGTGGCCAACTGGCAGGACTGGGTGCAACTGGTTCGCCTCCACCCGGCCCAGGGCCTGCGCATCGAGTACGAGCGGCAGGGACGGCGCGGCGAACTGACCGTCGTGCCCGATGCCGTGGAAGAAGCCGGCCAGCGCATCGGCAAGATCGGCGCCGGACCCGAGCTTGAAGATTCGGTCATGGCCGCGCTGATGACCGAAGTGCGTCACGGCCCACTCGATGCGCTGTGGCAGGGCGCCGTCAAGACCTGGGACATGAGCCTGTTCACGCTTGAAATGATGGGCCGCATGGCGTTGGGCCAGGTGTCGTGGAAGAACCTGTCGGGTCCGCTCACCATCGCCGATTACGCGGGGCAGAGCGCCACTCACGGCTGGGTCAGCTTCGTCGGATTTCTGGCGCTGGTAAGCGTCAGCCTGGGCGTGCTCAACCTGCTGCCCATCCCGTTACTGGACGGGGGGCACCTCATGTATTATGTTGCCGAAGTTTTGACCGGCCGCCCGGTCTCCGAGCGCACGATGGAGATCGGCAGCCGGATTGGCATGACATTGCTGCTGCTGTTGATGTCATTCGCCCTGTTCAACGATTTACAACGCCTGATGGGCGGACGATAACAACGATGACCCTGAACCGTTTGACGCTTGCCCTTGCCTCCGTGTTTGCCATGCAATCCGCCTTCGCGGATGAATCCTTCGTTATCACGGATATCCGGGTCGAGGGCATCCAGCGCACCGAGGCGGGCACGGTGTTCAGTTACCTGCCGGTCAAGGTCGGCGAGATGATGACCGACGAGAAGTCGGCGGCGGCGATCAAGGCGCTGTACGCCACCGGGTTCTTCAGGGACGTAAGGCTCGAAGCCCGGGATGGCGTGGTCATCGTCACCGTTGAAGAGCGGCCCTCGATCGCGAGGATCACCCTGAATGGCATCAAGGAGTTTTCCGCGGACGACCTGAAGACCGGCCTCAAACAGACCGGCCTGGCGGAAGGCCGTGTGCTCGATCGCGCCTTGATGGAAAAAGCCGAGCAGGAACTTCGACGGCAATATTTCAACCGCGGCAAGTACGCGGTCGAGATCAAGTCCACGCTGACGCCGCTGGAGCGCAACCGGGTCGACGTGCAGTTCGACGTGGTGGAAGGCGACAGCGCGAAAATCCGGCAGATCAATATCGTCGGCGGCAAGGCGTTCAAGGAAAAGGAACTGCTGAAACAGTTCACCTCGACTACGTCGGGCTGGCTGACCTGGTACACCAAGAACGACCAGTATTCCAAAACGCGACTGGCAGGGGATATCGAGAACCTGCGTTCGTTCTACCTGAATCGCGGTTACCTCGAATTCAGCGTCGAGTCGACGCAGGTGTCGATCTCGCCCGACAAGCAGGGCATCTACATCACCGTCAACGTGACCGAAGGACCGCAATACAAGGTGTCCGACGTCAAGCTGGCGGGGCAGATGCTGGTGCCGGAAGCAGAGCTGAAGAAACTCGTCGTGGTGAAGGCGGGCGAGGTGTTCGTGCGCGACCGCCTGACCGAAAGCACCAAGAAAATCGGCGACCGCCTCGGCAACGACGGCTACGCCTTCGCCAACGTCAACGCCGTGCCCGAACTCGACAAGGAAAAAGGAACCGTCTCCTTCACCCTGTTTGTCGATCCAGGCCGCCGCGTTTATGTGAACCGCCTGAACGTGGCGGGCAACACCCGGACGCGGGATGAGGTCATTCGCCGCGAAATGCGGCAGATGGAGGGCGCGTATTACGACGCCGAAAAAATCAACCGTTCGCGCGACCGTTTGAACCGGCTGGGCTTCTTCAACGAAGTCAACATCGAAACGCCGGGGGTGGCCGGCACTACCGACCAGGTCGACGTCAATGTGAGCGTTTCCGAAAAGTCGACCGGGAGCGTGATGCTGGGCGCCGGTTTTTCGACATCCGAAGGCCTGGTGCTGTCGGGTTCGGTGTCGCAGAGCAATGCATTCGGAACCGGCAACCGGATTACGACGCAGATCAATTCGGGCAGCGTCAACACCGTGTACTCGCTGTCCTTCACCAATCCTTATTACACCCTCGACGGCATCAGCCTGGGCTATGACCTGTACCGGCGCGACGTGGATTCGACCTCCCTCGAAGACGTCAGCGATTACAAGACCTCCACTTACGGCGCCGGTGTGCGTTTCGGCCTGCCGGTCAACGAGCGCGACTCCATCTCCTTCGGCCTGACCTACGAACAAACCACACTGGACGTGTTCGTCGATGATGACCCTCTCGTTCCCGAAACGCAGTATGAAAGATTCATCGAGGAATATGGCGAGGACAACGACACGTTGCGTTTCGACACCTCGTGGTCGCGCGATACCCGCAACAGCGCCCTGTTTCCGACCAAGGGCGTCTTCCAGCGCGCGGCAGCCGAAATCGGAACCCCGGCAGGCAGCCTGCAATACTACAAACTGTCGCTGCAGCATCAGCAGTACTTGCCGCTGAGCAAGGATTTCACGCTCATGCTGAACGCCGAAGCGGGAATCGGCGGCGGTCTGTCCGGCAAGCCGCTGCCTTTCTTCAAGAACTTCTATGCGGGCGGCACCAGTTCGGTGCGCGGTTTCGTCAACGGCACGCTGGGTCCCCGGGATGCGCTCGATGACGCGCTCGGCGGCGACACCCGCCTGGTCGGCAACGCGGAACTCTTTTTCCCCTTGCCCGGACTCAAGGATGACCAGTCGCTTCGCATGTCGGCTTTCATCGATGCGGGCGCGGCCTTCGGTCCTTACGACGACCAGGGCAGGTACGAGAAATTCGCCTTCGGAGACCTGCGATATTCAGCGGGCGTGGCGATGTTGTGGGTGTCGCCGCTCGGGCCGCTCAAATTCAGCCTGGCCCAGCCGTTGGTCGAGAAGGATGGCGACAAGACAGAAGTGTTTCAATTCACCCTCGGCAATGTGTTCTGAGGGTTGACCGTTACCGGAGTATGTAATGATGAAATTCAGGCAGTTTGCAGTTTCCCTGGTTCTGGCGTCCGCTTTCGTTGCGGCGCCCGTCCTGGCCAATACCAAGATCGGCTTCGTCAATACCGAGCGTCTGTTGCGTGAAGCGCCGCTGTCGGTTTCCGCACAGAAGAAACTCGAGCGCGAATTCGCCGCGCGCGACCAGGAAATCCAGAAGCTCGCCAAGCAGGCGCGCGACCTTCAGGCTCAACTCGACAAGGACGGCGTGACCATGCCCGAGAGCGAGCGCAAGGCCAAGGAACGCGATCTCGGCAACCTCAACCGCGACTTGCAGCGCGAGAGCCGCGAATTCCGCGAGGATCTCAATCTGCGCCGCAACGAAGAGCTGGGCCAGATCCAGGAGCGCGCCCGCAAGGCGATCCAGGAGATCGCCAAGGCCGAAAAATTCGACCTGGTCGTCGAGCAGGCGGTCTATGTCGACCCCAAAAACGACATCACCGACCGGGTGATGAAGGCGCTGGGCGGAAAATAAATTCGTTTTGGAATGCATGCCCGTTTGCAGAAAGTAAAACCATCCAATGGCCGCGACCCTTACTGATCTGGTTGCCCGTTTTGGCGGGGAACTCGTCGGCGATGGCGCGCGGACGATAAGCCAGGTCGCGCCGCTGGATCGCGCCCGGCCCGACGAAATCGGCTTCGTCTCGCAGAGCAAGTATCTGTCCCAGTTGGCCAACACCCGCGCGGGCGCGGTCATTCTGCCGGCGGATGCGCGCGACGCCACCGATCTGCCGCGCATTCTCACTCCCAACCCCTACCTGTATTTCGCGCGCGTCTCGGCGCTGTTGAATCCGCCGCCGCGCCCGCCTGCCGGGGCGCATCCCGCGGCGACGGTCGCCCCCGACGCGGAGATCGCCGCCGACGCCAGCATCGGCGCCGGCGCGGTGATCGGCAGCGGTGCGCGCATCGGCGCCCGCACGGTGGTTGGCCCCAACTGCGTCGTCGGCGACCACGCCCGCATCGGCGCCGATTGCCTGCTGCATGCCAACGTCACCCTGTATCACCGCTGCGAAGTGGGCGACCGCGCCATCCTGCATTCGGGCTGCGTGATCGGTTCGGACGGTTTCGGCTTCGCGCCGAACGAAGGCCGCTGGGAAAAAATCCCGCAGATCGGGCGTGTGCTGATCGGCGACGATGTCGAGGTCGGCGCCTGCACCACCATCGACCGCGGTGCGCTCGAAGACACGGTGGTCGAGGAGGGCGTCAAGCTCGACAACCTGATCCAGGTCGCGCACAACGTGGTGATCGGCGCGCACACCGTGATCGCCGGCTGCACCGGCATCGCCGGCAGCGCCAAGATCGGACGCCACTGCATGATCGGCGGCGCGGCCATGATCTTCGGCCACATCGAGATCGCCGACGGCACCCGCATCTCGACCAACACGCTGATCACCAAATCGCTGCCGAAGGCGGGCACCTACACCTCGGCGCCGCCATTCACCGAACACGATGTCTGGCAGAAAAACGCCGTCCATATGCGCAATCTCGACAAGCTGGTGAACCGCGTCAAGCAGCTTGAAAAACGCCTCAACGAACTGGAAAACAAGCCATGATCATGGAAATCGAGCAGGTCATGCAGTACCTGCCGCATCGCTACCCCTTCCTGCTGATCGACCGGGTCATCGAGATGGAACTGGGCAAGACCATTACCGCGATCAAGAACGTGACCATCAACGAGCCGTTTTTCCCCGGCCACTTCCCCGGCGCGCCGGTGATGCCGGGCGTGCTGATCCTGGAAGCGATGGCCCAGGCGGCGGCGATTCTGTCGTTCAAGACCAAGAACATCGCCCCGGAAGATATCGGCATCGTCTACTTCGCCGGCATCGACGGCGCCCGTTTCAAGAAGCCGGTGAAGCCGGGCGACCAGCTGGTGCTCAAGGTCGGCATCGTGCGCGAGATGCGCGGCATCTGGAAATACACCGGCCGCGCCGAAGTCGGCGGCGTGCTGGTCGCCGAAGCCGAACTGATGGCGACCCTGCGCGACAAGCCCTGAGATGAGGAAGATTCACAAAACCGCACTGGTCGCCGAGGGCGCACGGCTGGCCGATGACGTCGAAATTGGCCCCTATACGATCATCGGCGAGCACGTCGAGATCGGCGCCGGCACCACGGTCGGCGCGCACGCCGTGATCACCGGCTATACCCGAATCGGTGTGCACAACCAGATATTCCATTTCGTCTCGCTCGGCGAAGCGCCGCAGGACAAGAAATACGACGGCGAACCGACGCGGCTGGAGATCGGCGATCACAACGTGATCCGCGAATTCTGCACCTTCAATACCGGCACCGTGCAGGATCGCGGCGTCACGAAAATAGGCAGCCACAACTGGATCATGGCCTACGTTCACATCGCGCACGACTGCGTGGTGGGCGACCGCACCATCTTCGCCAATAACGCCTCGCTGGCCGGGCATGCCGAAATCGGCGACTGGGCGATCCTGGGCGGTTTCACCGGCGTGCACCAGTTCTGCAAGATCGGCGCCCACGTGATGACCGGCATTTCCAGCGTGGTGTTCAAGGACATCCCGCCTTTCATCATGGCAGCGGGACAGCCCGCCGCGCCGCACGGGCTCAACAGCGAAGGCCTCAAGCGCCGCGGATTTACCGCCGAGGCGCTGGCTGCCCTGAAGCGCGCCTACAAGATTCTTTACCGCGAAGGCAACACGCTGGCGGAAGCCCAGGCCAAGCTTGCACCCGAGGCGGCGAATCACGCCGAGGTGCGGCAGTTGCTCGATTTTCTCGCGCGTTCCGAGCGCGGCATCATCCGGTGATCGAGCTTGGTCTGGTCGCCGGCGAAGCCTCCGGTGATCTTCTGGGCGCGCATTTCGTCGCCGCGCTCAAACAAACCCACCCTCATTTGCGTTCCGCCGGCATTGCCGGACCGCGCCTGATCGAAGCCGGGGTCGAGGCGATCTATCCAAGCGAAAAACTCGCGGTCAACGGCTACGTCGAGGTGCTGAGCCATCTGCCCGAGCTGCTGTGGATCCGCTCGCGCATCACCCGTCATTTCCTGCGCGAACGCCCGCGCGTCTTCGTCGGCATCGACGCCCCGGATTTCAATTTCACCCTGGAAGCGAAGCTCAAGCAGGCCGGCATTCCCACCGTGCATTTCGTCAGCCCGTCGATCTGGGCGTGGCGGCCTGAGCGCATCCATCGCATCAAGCAGGCGGTGTCGCACATGCTGGTGGTGTTTCCATTCGAGGAACGGATCTACCGCGACGCGGGCATCCCGGTCACTTACGTCGGCCATCCGCTGGCCGACGTGATTCCCTTGCAGCCCGATACCGCCGCAGCCCGAACGGCTCTGGGACTGTCCGCCGGCCCAGTCATCGCGCTGTTGCCGGGCAGCCGTTTGAGCGAGGTGGCGCGGCACGCGCGGCTGATGCTCGACGCGGCGGCGCGCATCCTCCTGCGCCATCCCGACGCGCAGTTCGTGCTGCCAGCCGCCAGCGAGGCGGCCGCGCGGCTGATCCGGCAGGCGATGCAGGGACGGGAACTGCCGCTGCAGGTTCTGGATGGTTGCTCGCACACGGCGCTGGCGGCGTGCGACGTGGCGCTGGTGGCCTCGGGCACCGCAACGCTGGAAACCGCGCTGTTCAAGAAACCGATGGTGATCACCTACC
>JAUPLV010000046.1 GCA_030836725.1 Pseudomonadota bacterium
GATCATGCTGCGCGCGGAAAAGGAAGGCATCACGCCTGAAACGCTGATCGGCCGGGTGTGGGACGAGCACACGCGCGACTTCGCCGGCTTCCACATCGGCTTCGACCATTACTACTCGACGCATTCCATTGAAAACCGCGAACTGGCCTCGAAGATTTATCTGAGCCTGAAGGACGCCGGGCTGATCGAAAGAAAAACCATCGCCCAGCTGTACGACCCGGTGAAGAACCTGTTCCTGCCCGACCGCTTCATCAAGGGCGAGTGCCCCAAGTGCGGCGCGCTGGATCAGTACGGCGACAACTGCGAAGCGTGCGGCGCCACCTACAGCCCGACCGAGCTGAAGAACCCGGTGTCGGCGGTGTCGGGCGCGACCCCGGTGCACAAGGATTCCGAGCATTACTTCTTCAAGCTCGGCGACTGCGAGGCCTTCCTGCGCGAGTGGACGACCTCGGGCGCGCTGCAGAGCGAAGCCGCCAACAAGATGCAGGAGTGGTTCGCCTCCGGCCTCAACAACTGGGACATCAGCCGCGATGCGCCCTACTTCGGCTTCGAGATTCCCGGCGCACCGGGCAAGTATTTCTACGTCTGGCTGGATGCGCCGGTGGGCTACATGGCGAGCTTCGCCAAATACGCCAGGGACAACGGCCTCGACTTCAATGCCTGGTGGGGGGCCGACTCCAAGACCGAACTGGTGCATTTCATCGGCAAGGACATCCTGTATTTCCATGCCCTGTTCTGGCCGGCGATGCTGAAGTATTCCGGCCACCGCCTGCCGACCGCGGTGTATGCGCACGGATTCCTGACGGTCAACGGGCAGAAGATGTCGAAGTCACGCGGCACCTTCATCACCGCCGAAAGCTACCTCGCACAGAAACTGAATCCCGAGTGGCTGCGCTACTACTACGCCGCCAAGCTCAACGGCTCGATGGAGGACATCGACCTCAACCTCGACGACTTCGTCGCACGGGTGAATTCGGACCTGGTGGGCAAGTTCATCAACATCGCCAGCCGGTGTGCTGGGTTCATATCCAAGAAATTTAATGGGCGTCTTTCATCTTTACCCATGACTGTTGAATCTTGGTTCAAGATTGCATTACCTGAAAACCACCCACTTTTCAGCAGCCACCCAGGAATTGGCTCCAACCAGTATCACAACCTAATTTCCCAAGCTCAATCACTCCGCACAGATATCGAAAATCTATACGAGCAAAGAGAGTACGGAAAAGCCATTAAAATCATCATGGCACTTGCAGACGACATCAATACCTTTGTCAATGACGCTGCCCCTTGGGTGACCGCGAAGCACCAAGAGTTGGATCGTAAAACGCAATGGACATGTACTGTAGCCATCAACCTCTTTAGACTGCTAACAATCTATCTAAAGCCTGTTCTTCCTCAACTTTCATATCAAATTGAGGCGTTCCTAAATATTCCTCCTCTTAAGTGGGCCGATGCCCAATCTTTGTTGCCTCCTGAGCATGAGATTCTTGGTTATTCCCACCTGATGACCCGTATCGATCCCAAATCCATTGAAGCCATGGTAGACGCCAACAAACAGAATCTTGAACCCACGCCGGCTCCTGCGCCGGTTCGTCATGCCGAAGCACAGGCGCATAGTGCAACGAAGGGCACTTCACCCTCTCCCCAACCCTCCCCCCTCAAGGGGGAGGGGGCGAACGCTGCCGCTGACGCGGCGGTGATCTCGATCGACGACTTCGCCAAGATCGACCTGCGCATCGCGCGCATCGCCAACGCCGAGCATGTCGAGGGCGCGGACAAGCTGCTACGGCTGACGCTCGACGTTGGCGAACTCGGCACGCGCCAGGTGTTCGCCGGAATCAAGTCGGCCTATGCGCCGGAAGCGCTGGTGGGACGGTTCACCGTCATGGTTGCCAACCTCGCACCGCGCAAGATGAAGTTCGGCATGAGCGAAGGCATGGTGCTGGCGGCATCGGGCGACACCCCCGGCCTGTTCATCCTGTCGCCGGACAGCGGCGCGCAGCCGGGCATGAAGGTGAAATAAGCCGGCCATGAAAACGCGGCTTCTGCGCATTCATGGCCGCGTGCAGGGCGTGTGGTTTCGCGAATCGATGTTTCGCGAAGCCGGGCGTCTGGGTATCACGGGGTGGGTGCGCAATCAGGCCGACGGCTCGGTGGAAGCGGTGATTCAAGGACCCGATGCAGCGGTCGACGCCATGCTTGACTGGACACGCATCGGCCCGCCGCTGGCGCGGGTCGAACGCGTCGATGTCAGCGAGACGCAGGGGCAGTTCGACGGATTCGAAAAGCGGATCGATTAAAAACGAAAATTTAAGTAGCCGCGGCTCACTCCACCAAACGGTGGGATTCCTCGCCCGGTTCGCCAGTATCGGGGTCGATCCAGTCGGAAATACCAAGCTCCTCTTCGGCTTCTTCTACCGTTTCGCCAGGCTCGTAGTCGCTTTCAGCGTTGTATTCCATGTCCTGCACCGCTTCCAGCAGGCTGGCGAAAGGACCGTATTCCTCGCCGTTTTCTGCATCGATCCAGTAAAAGCCGTCCGGCCGCTCGATGATGCGGGTGTGGTCGTGGTCGGCAGGTGTTCCGGGTATGGTGTGTTTCATGATGCGACCTCCGTTGCAAAACTATAAGACTTATAACCCGGCCGGGCAAGCGGCCCTCAGCCCGAAGGTTCAAATCAAAACAAGAGCAGGCTTTTTTGCGTTTTATCAATTACGAAGCCATACACTAGCGCCATGTTTCGGAAACCCGCCCTGCCCCCTCCCCGCGGCACGCTGAGTTGGCTGCTCCAGCTTGCGTACACCACCGCGCGCCTGTTTAGCCAGAATTCCCTGCAGAACCATGCCGCGGCAACGGCATTCTATTTCCTGCTGTCCGCCACCCCCCTGATGCTGTTGCTGAGCTATGCCCTGCAACTGCTGGGCCACATCGCGGAAAACTCGGTGCCCGCCACCATCCTGATGGCAGCGCTCTACAACCAGATGCAACTCGAAAGCCTCACCACGCTCGGCTTCATCCCGCGCCAGGCCCAGCTTGCGGCAGGAGGCGTCAGCCTCGCCACCCTGGCGCTTTCATCGCGCGGCCTGGTCAATGCGGCCGACGGCGCATTCCACGTCATCTTCCCCGAGCGGAAAAAACACAATCTTGTGCTGTCATGGGTGCTGCCGCTGGTCATTCTGCCGATACTGTTCCTGTTGATGAGCGCAGCCGCACTCGCGCAGGTCACCCTGAGCTTCCTGGCGCAGAACAACTTCATCGGCACAGGCAATGCCCAGGTGCTGCAGGCGATCAACACGCTGTTCGGCTTCGCCATGGTGTGGGCGCTGCTGTTCGCCGCCTACTGGCGGCTGCCGCAACAGCGCCCACCCGCGCGCACCGCCGCCGTATTCGCGCTGGCTGCGAGCGTGAGCCTGGGCCTTCTCATCACGCTATTCGGCGCGTTTTTCAAGCTGGAAAACTATCAAAGCCTTTATGGCGCCCTCGGCGGCGTGGTATTCGTGCTGATCGGCGCGTTTTTCGCTTTCCTGTTGCTGTACCTGTGGGCACAGGCCATGTACGCCTATGGCAAAACCGACATCACCGCGCTGGAAAAGCTGTTTCTAGCCGGCAGCGGCGAAGGCGCCGGCAAGTTCGAAAGCTACGTCTTCGGCGATAGCCGACGACTGCTTGAAAAATACGGCCAGGTTCATCCTGCCGGCCACACCCTGATCGAGGAAGGCGACGACTCGCGAACTGCCTATTTCCTCTACGCCGGTCGCGCCGTGGCCTACAAGAACACCGACGGCGAACGCCGCCGCCTGAGCGTACTCGAAGAAGGCCAGTTGTTCGGGGAAATGGCCTACCTGCTGAACGAAAAGCGAACTGCATCGGTCATCGCCGACAGCGAAATCACCGTGCTGGCACTGCCGCCGCAAATCATGGAAGAACTGATGCGCCATTCAGCCCCGCTGTCGCGCCGCATCATCGACACACTGTGCCAACGGCTGGAACGGATGAATCAGGCGAACCGGGACTGAGCAACAATCCGTGTCGGTTCCGCGGTCGTCGCGGTGCCGCAGCGTGCGTATCGCCTGCGGCCGCGTTCCAGGATTCAGGCGAAAAATGACAACCAACCGGCCATAAAGCTTGACCGAAAAGCGCGCCGACTCTAGAATGCGCGCTTTCCTATTCCCCGATAGCTCAGTCGGTAGAGCGACGGACTGTTAATCCGCAGGTCCCTGGTTCAAGTCCAGGTCGGGGAGCCAGACATAGTAAGCACTTAGGCCACCTTCGGGGTGGCTTTTTGCTTTCCCTGTTTCTGTATTGGCTCGGTGCCCGCCATGGGTCACGCGCTGATCCACACCTCAAAGGAATCGACATGCAGACAGATCAAGTTCTAAGCCACTTGAAAAAACATGGGCAGCTTCTCGACCTGGAGATAGCGTCGGCAACCGGGATTGCACTGGTTCAAGTACGCAAGTCGCTGGCTGACTTGACGACACGCGGAGAAATATCCCAGTGCAGCGTCACCCACTTCAACGGCAACAAGCGTGTTGATGGCTTTCAGTGCAGGATTTCTGGCTATGTGCCGCCCGTCGCGCCAGGTCGAAAGGCTGGGCCCACCAAAAGCGCCTCATCCGACTAGAAACGGGGCGGCCGTCGAAGGGCATGTCGGGGTGAAGCGGCTCAAAGCCCGGACCGCCAGCGACGATGCGTTCAAGAACAAACTTGGGCGCAAGACGTTTGCACGCTTCGATGATGCCTTGTCGGCCCAAGAGTCCAGCGGGCGATCCCTTCGGCGAGGGGTGATCCCAGTGGGTTTCAACCAGTTTAAGGAGCAATACCAGTGACCAACGCACAACGTCGGGCCGCATGGCGCGCCAGCCGCAAGGCTGAAATGGATTCGTTACGTAACGACACCACACCAGAGCCGTTACTTAACGACGGCAAGCCTGAGCCAACGCCTATACCAACGCCCAGCAGCGCGTTCTGCCCCCATGAGGCTGGCGTGTATTACCTTGCTGCCGTGGGTACTGTCGGCACGTTCAAGATGTTCGCCAAGGATCGCAAGCCGCCCGTTTACACCTACGGCATCACCACGGTTCATTTTGAACTGAATCCTTATACCGGCAAATGGATCTGGTTTGATGGCGAGAGAAATCAATCTCCGCGCAAGACCCAGGATGGTTGGCGTCTTGGCAGCAAGAGGTTGCACGACACACGCGAAGGCGCAGAGGCCGAGGTTCAGCGCGAGATGGTCAAGAACGGCGACCGGGTGACCAGGGTGCATGACCTGCCCGATGATGTGACTGCGCTGAAAAAGATCCGTAGCGCCAACCACCCGGACCGCAACACCGATGCCGATCAGGATCTCTATCAGGCTGTAGTCGAGAAGTTGGACAGGATGCGCACGCTGACCCAGTGAACCATACCGAAGCCTGACCGAGTTCCGACCCACACAACCCACTCTTGCCCGGTGGGTTGTGCAATGAGCGCAAGCACTACACGCGATCGGTTGGCGATCGTCGCGTCAGCCATACCGGCAGCTGTTACGGCATCGATATACTAAGCGTTGTCTGACAAGGTTTAGAACCATGCAAGAGACTCAGCCCAACAACCCACTACACGGTGTCACGCTTGAACAGTTATTGAACGAATTGGTTTCGTTCCATGGCTGGGATGCGTTGGGGCGGAAAATCGGGATCCGCTGCTTCACCCATGACCCGAGTATCACGTCGAGCCTCAAGTTTCTTCGTCGAACCCCGTGGGCACGGGAGCGTGTGGAATCGCTGTATATCGAAATGGCGCAAGGCATTGGCACCAGGCAGCTGTAATCCGCAGGTTCCTGGTTCAAGTCCAGGTCGGGGAGCCCAATACAGAAAGTCCCGCAGCGATGCGGCCCTTTTGCTTTTCAGGAATATGTTAACCACATTTTGTCGGCATCGAGCCCTGTGGCGCTGCATTGCTCATGTGCAGCCGGTACCGTCCAGCGGAAGCTGAACTACGCCGCCCTATCGATTTGAATTATGATGCGCAAATCCAAACCGATAATCGAGGGGAAGAGCAATGCGAACAATAGCTAAATTCATGGTTCTGGCGGTTGGCATGACGCTCACCCCCCTGGCGTTTGCGCAGGTGCCCCCGGGCTGGAATATCAGCTGGGGCGTACAGGGGGTTCCGCTGAGCCCGGCCTTGACCGCAGCCATCGCCCTGATGATCGGACTCGTCACCTATGCGTTCATGCGCAAGCGGGGTATCCCGGGCTTCATGGCGGTGCTTGCCGCCGTGGTATTTGGCGGCATGACCGTGAATTCCGATCTGTCCGCAATTATCATCAACGGTTACACCATCACCACGGAGAAAGGCTCACATTTTGTCGCGTGTGGAGCACCCTCATTGCAGATAGACACCACGGTGCCAGCCGGCGTGACCCTTACCCGGGTTGAGGCGAACTTCGGAGCGCAGCCCCTCGGACAGCAGGCGGTGGGCCCCGTCCCCCTGCTATGCGCGCCAGGCGTGAAGGTGACGCCGGCGCAGGGATGTCAGCTCTACTGTGTATCGTAATCCGACTTGATCCTGGAAGTTCGCCTGTCTCCCGTAACCCTGCAAATCCAGGCGCGCCTATGACCAGATTCAAGTCCAGGTCGGGATGCAAAATACAGAAAGGCCCGCAGCGATGCGGGCCTTTTGCTTTTCTGGGGGGCGCATGAGCCTGCCGTGCGTGAGAGTTTGGCCGCGACGAAGCAAAAAAATGCCCGGCTCAAGAGCCGGGCAGAGTATCCACCAAAGGAGGAGGATTGGAGGAGACAACACCAACTGCCATTGCGGCACATCAGCGTTATAAGTATCTTCTAATATAACGTTATTCATGTCAAGCCCTATCTTGCACGAATGGCAAGTTTTAGTGCCTATGCGCCTCTCCTGGTCGTTCAGTAGATCACGCTCACCGCATCCGGCTTGAGCCAGTTCCCCAGGGATTCGATCAGACGGTCATCCAGCCGCACCTGCCAGTTCTCGCCCAGCCGCACCCTGCAGGATGCATTTTGATTGTAAAAATCCACCCACACCGGGCAGCCGCCGTCTTCCACCCTGTAGGGCGCGAGCAATTCGCTCAGCTTGCGGCCCTGGCTCTGGCCGTTGCAGCTCAGGCGCAACCCCTGGGCAAACCGGGTGCGCGCGCCAGCCAAGTCATAGATCCGCTCCGCCGTCACCCGCAGGCCGCCCGAGTAGTCGTCACGGTTGACCTTGCCTTCGATAATCAGCAGGGCATCGTCTTTCAGCAGATGGCGATTCTGCTCGTACAGTTCGTTGAAGATCACCACCTCGACCTGCGCGGTCGCGTCGTCAAGCAGCAGGATCAGCATCTTGCCGCGCCGCGTCATCTGGGTGCGCAGCGAGACGACCATGCCGGCCAGCATCGCCAGGTCGCGCGAGGGTTCCAGGCTGTCGAGCTGGCGCTTGGCGAAACCGGACACTTCGGCCAGATACGAGGTGAAGGGATGGCCGCTAAAAAAATAGCCCAGCGCGGATTTTTCCTGCAACAGCTTTTCCTGCTCGGGCCATACCGGCACGTCAACCAGATCTTCGCCGCCGTCGAGCACTTCGCCAAACAGCCCGACCTGGCCGCCGCTGCGCGCCGCACGGTCGGCGGTTTCCAGCGCCGCGCCGACCGATGCCATCAAGCTGGCGCGATGGTCGTTGATGCGGTCGAAGGCGCCCGCCTTCACCAGCGCCTCGATCACACGGCGGTTGAGATAGCGCTTGTCCACCCGCCGCGCCAGGTCGAACAGCCCCTTGTAAGGGCCGTTGGCCTCGCGTTCGGCGACGATGGCGCCGATCGCCGCTTCGCCGCTGCCCTTGATTGCGCCGAGGCCGTAGCGGATTTCGGTCTTGCTAACCGGGTCGAAGCGATAGCCGGATGAATTGATGTCGGGCGGCAGCATGGTCAGCCCGTTGGCGCGGCAGTCCTCGTAGAACACGCGCACCTTGTCGGTGTCGGACATTTCCGACGACATCGTCGCGGCCATGAACTCGGCCGGGTAGTAGGCCTTGAGCCAGGCGGTGTGATACGCGATCAGCGCATAGGCCGCCGAGTGCGACTTGTTGAAGCCGTATTCGGCGAACTTCTCCATCAGATCGAACAGCCGCTCGGCGATCCTGATATCGGCGCCGCGCCTGGCCGCGCCCTCGAGGAAAATCGTGCGCTGCGTGGCCATTTCCTCGGGCTTCTTCTTGCCCATGGCGCGCCGCAGCATGTCGGCGCCGCCGAGGCTGTAGCCCGCCAGGATCTGCGCCACCAGCATCACCTGTTCCTGGTAGACGATGATGCCGTAGGTCGATTTCAGAACCGGCTCGAGATCGGGATGGAAATACTCCGGTTTCTGCTTGCCCTGCTTGCGCGCGATGAAGTCGTCGACCATGCCGGAGCCGAGCGGTCCCGGCCGGTTCAGCGCCATCAGCGCGATGATGTCCTCGAAGCAGTCGCCCTTGAGCTTTTTTTCAAGGTCCTTGGCCGAGCGCGATTCGGACTGGAACACCGCCGTCGTATTGCCGTCGGCGAACAGCCGGTACACCGCCGGATCGTCGAGCGGCAGGTCTTCCAGCCGGAAATTCCCGCGATCCTCGTGGCGCTGCACGAAGCGCACCGCCTCGGCCAGAATGGTCAGCGTGCGCAGGCCGAGGAAGTCGAACTTGACCAGTCCGATCGCCTCGACGTCGTCCTTGTCGAACTGCGACACCATCGATTCGGAACCTTCGGCGCGATACAACGGGCAGAAGTCGGTGAGCTGGCCCGGCGCGATCAGCACCCCGCCCGCGTGCATGCCGACGTTGCGGGTGATGCCCTCGAGCTTTTCCGCCAGCGGCAGCAGTTCGGCGAGTTCTTCCTCGTCCCGCGCACGCTCGTCGATCTGCGGTTCCTTCTCGCGCGCCTCGGCGAGCGAGATGCCCAGTTCGTTGGGCACCAGCTTCACGAACTTGTCGACGAACAGATACGGCAGGTCGAGCACGCGGCCGACGTCGCGCAACACCGCCTTGGCCGCCATGGTGCCGAAGGTGGCGATCTGCGATACCGCCGCGTGGCCGTACTTGTCCTTCACGTACTGGATCACGCGGTCGCGCCCATCCTGGCAGAAGTCGATGTCGAAGTCAGGCATCGACACCCGCTCGGGGTTGAGGAAGCGCTCGAACAGCAAGTCGTAGGCGAGCGGGTCGAGGTCGGTGATGCTCAGGCTGTAGGCCACCAGCGAGCCCGCGCCCGAGCCGCGACCCGGCCCCACCGGCACATTGTTGTTCTTGGCCCAGTTGATGAAATCCGACACGATCAGGAAGTAGCCGGGGAAGCCCATCTGGATGATCGTCCCAAGCTCGAACTCCAGCCGCTCGGTGTATTCGGGCAGCTTGGCGGCGCGCACTGCCGCGTCTGGATAGAGGTGGACCATGCGTTCATGCAGGCCCTCGAAGGAGCGCTGCCGCATGTAGTCGTCGAGGCTCATGCCGTCCGGCGTCGGGAAATCCGGCAGCCGGCTCTTGCCGAGTTCCAGCGTGAGGTTGCAGCGCTTGGCGATTTCGACGCTGTTGGCGAGCGCCTCGGGCAGGTCGGCGAACAGTTCCGCCATCTCCTCCGGCGTCTTGAAATACTGCTCGGCGGTGAACGGGCGCGGCCGGCGCGGGTCGCCCAGCATCATGCCCTCGGCGATGCACACGCGCGCCTCGTGCGCCTTGAAGTCGTCCGGCGCGAGAAACTGGATCGGATGGGTGGCCACCGCCGGCAGGTTCAATTCCGCGCCGATGTCGAGCAGACCGTCGATCAGGCGCTCGGTGTGCGGCAGGCCGAAGCGCTGCAGCTCCAGATAATAGCGCTCGGGGAACAGCGCGGCCCAAGCTTCCGCGGCCGTGCGCGCGGCATCCGGCTTGTCGTCGAGAATCGCCTGCGCGACGTTACCGGCATCGCCGCCCGACAGCGCCAGCAAACCGTCCGTGCCGCCGGCAAGCCAGGCCGGATCGATCTCGGCGTGGCCGCGATGGAGGTTCTCCTGATAGGCGCGGGTAAGCAATTCGCACAGGCGGCGATAGCCCTCGCGGTGCTGCACCAGCAGCAGAAGGCGTGACGGTCGGTTGCGGTCGGCAGCGTTGGTCACCCACACATCGCAGCCGAACACCGGCTTGACGCCGGCGCCGCGCGCGGCGCGGTAGAACTTCACCCAGCCGAAGGTGTTGGACAGGTCGGATAGCCCGAGCGCTGGCATCGCGATGTCGCGCGCGCGCTTGACCGCCTCGCCCACCCGCACCAGGCCATCGGTGACGGAGTACTCGGTGTGCAGGCGAAGGTGAATGAAGCGCGGGTCGGTCATGGGAATGCGGCGGAAAAGCAGAGGCGCATTTTAACGCCGGGGAGAGGCGCACCAAAAACAAAAGGCAGCCGAAGCTGCCTTTTTCCGGGCCAAGTGCCAAATTAGTTGGCGCGGCGCTTGAATTCGTTGGTGCGGGTGTCGATCTCGATCATGTCGCCGATCTCGACAAACGAGGCTACCGGCAGTTCGAACCCGGTGGGCTTGATGCGGGCAGGCTTCATGACCTTGCCCGAGGTGTCGCCACGCACGGCGGGCTCGGTGTATTCGACTTCGCGGATGACGGTGGTGGGCATCTCGACCGAGATTGCCTTGCCTTCGTAGAACACCACTTCGAGGGGCATGCCGTCGTCGAGGTAGTTCAGCGCATCGCCAAGGTTGTCGGCTTCGATTTCATACTGGTTGTATTCGCCGTCCATGAACACATACAGCGGATCGGCGAAGTAGGAATAGGTACATTCCTTGCGCTCGAGGTTGACGCTTTCAAACTTGTCGTCGGCGCGGTAAACGCTCTCGGTGCCGGAACCGTTGAGCAGGTTCTTCAGTTTCATCTTGACGACGGAGGAGTTACGGCCCGATTTCGAGAATTCGGCCTTTTGCACCACCATCGGTTCTTTTCCGATCATCACGACGTTGCCGGCGCGGAGTTCCTGTGCGATTTTCATGGATTGTGTCCTGCTGCGAGAGCGCTAAGAGTTTGAGAAAACCCCGCATTTTATCTTATTTTCCGCAAAATCCACCAGCTTCCCGGTTAACCGCCCGGCCAGTCCGAGGCGGTCGCACCAGTTCGCCGCATGGGCTTCGATCGCAACCTGGTGCGCACGCCACGCCGCCCAGCAGGCCGCCATGTCATCCACGTCAGACATGCCGTTCCAGTGCCGCCACATCCCGCTTACCGCGTGCGCGGCTTCCTGATTCAGCCCTTCAAGGTAGTGCGCCAGCAAGGCGTCCAGCTTGTCCCAGTGCGCCTCGTCGGGCTGCGGATAAGCCTGCCAGACAAGCGGACGCGCCGCCCATTGCGCGCGCACGCAGGAGTCCTCGCCGCGAACGAAATTGAGATCGCAGGCCCACAACAGGTGGTCGTACGCATCCTGGTTCAGAAACGGCAGGATATGCAGCCGCAGGGCGCCGCGCCGGTACGCCTCGCCCGCCCGCGCATCGGCAACCGCCAGCCACGCCGCCAGTTGCGGGATGATCCGGCCTTCCGGAACGAGACAGGTAATCGGGCGCGCATCGGCCGCCCAGGCATCGAGCAGTCCGGGGAGCGCCGGGTTTTCGTAGGCAAACAGCGACACCCGCAATTCGTTCGCCTGCGGCATATCCAGCCCGATCCGGCGCCAGAATGCCGCAGTCCCGGCCCGCACGAATGCGGCACGCCGCCCGGCCAGATCGGCCTCGACCAGCAGGCCGCCCGTTTCAGCCGTATAGCCGGGGAAGAAGAAATACCGGGTCAGCGGCAATCGCGGATGCGGCGAAGGCAGGCCGTGGTGTTCGGCCACCCAGGGCTCGGCGCTGAGGTATTCGAGATTGATCCATACCGGCGGCGGCGAGCGCTCGCTCATCGCCGCCAGATAGGATTCGGGCAGGGCGCAGCCGAAGGCATCGATCACCACCTGTGCCGGCACGGCTGCTGCAAACGGCGTGCGCCACGCGCGGACGGCCACCCCCTCGCAGGACTGCTCGGCCGCATCCGGGTTGATCGCCGGCCAGATGCGGTGAAACGCGTGCAGGTCATCCACCCACAGCCGCACGGCCAGGCCATGTTCGCCGGCCAGGCCGCGCGCCAGCCGCCAGGCGATGCCGATGTCGCCATAATTGTCGACGACGTTGCAGAAGATGTCCCAAGTGGTGCGCATGGCACGCATCCTACCGCATCGGCGCGGATAGCCGGGCCATGCAGGGCGGCTTCAAGCGCGCTGCAACCCGGCCGATCAAACCCTGTTTTCTTCCTGCTTCCCGTGTTTGGTTGAAAGGAAACCACAAAGCAGCCAAGCCCGTTGTTTATTAACGCTTTCCCCCCTTGTAAAAACTCATGCGCGGTAGTAAAAAGCAGAAAGTTTGGTTTCAAGAACCGTGCAGGTTTGGCATTACCGCAGGGGCATCACCGGGTAGCGCGCTTGAATTCAGACCGACGGCAAAACATCGCGCCGTCCTGTCGTCCGCGTCAGCGGTTATGTTTGGTTTCATGCCAAGGAGGAAGTAATGGCAACAGGTACAGTCAAGTGGTTCAGCGACGCCAAGGGCTTTGGTTTCATTACCCCCGATGACGGCGGCGAGGATGTGTTCGCGCATTTCTCCGCCATCCAGAGCAGTGGCTTCAAAACGCTGAAAGAAGGCCAGAAGGTCACTTTCGAGGTCAGCCAGGGTCCCAAGGGCAAGCAGGCTTCCAACATCCAGCCGCAAGGCTGAGTTGTTGGGCTGACGCAAAAAACCCCGCTTCGGCGGGGTTTTTTGCTGGATGAAAATTGCAGGCTTACATCTTCGCGACCATCGCCTCGGCGAAGGCCGAGCACTTCACCTCGGTCGCGCCGTCCATCAAGCGCGCGAAGTCATAAGTCACGCTCTTGGCGGCGATGGCCTTTTCCATGCTGGCGACGATGAGGTCGGCCGCTTCAAGCCAGCCGAGGTGGCGCAGCATCATTTCCGCCGAGAGGATCAGCGAGCCCGGATTGACGTAGTCCTTGCCGGCGTACTTGGGCGCGGTGCCATGGGTGGCCTCGAACATCGCCACGGTATCGGACAGGTTCGCACCCGGCGCGATGCCGATGCCGCCAACTTCCGCCGCCAGCGCGTCGGAGATGTAGTCGCCGTTCAGATTCAGCGTGGCGATGATGTCGTATTCTTCAGGACGCAGCAGAATCTGCTGCAGGAAGGCGTCGGCGATCACATCCTTGATGACAATACCGTTCGGCAGCTCCATCCACGGGCCTTCGCCGATCGGCTTGGCGCCGAATTCGCGCGCGGCGAGTTCGTAGCCCCACTTCTTGAAGCCGCCCTCGGTGAACTTCATGATGTTGCCCTTGTGCACCAGGGTCACCGAGCGGCGCTTGTTGTCGATGGCATACTGGATCGCCCGGCGGATCAGGCGTTCCGAGCCTTCGATCGACACCGGCTTGATGCCGATGGCCGAACTGGCAGGGAAGCGGATCTTGGTCACGCCCATTTCCTGCTGCAGGAAGGCGATGACTTTCTGCACCGCCTCGGAATTGGCTTCCCACTCGATGCCGGCGTAAATGTCCTCGGTGTTCTCGCGGAAGATCACCATGTCGACCTTTTCCGGCGCTTTCACCGGGCTGGGCACGCCGGTAAAGTAGCGCACCGGGCGCAGGCACACATACAGATCGAGCATCTGGCGCAGCGCCACGTTGAGCGAGCGGATGCCGCCGGAAGTCGGCGTGGTG
>JAUPLV010000047.1 GCA_030836725.1 Pseudomonadota bacterium
CCGGCGCTGTGCGCCACCCTGCTGAAGCCGGTCGAAAAAGGCCACGGCCACGGCGAAGGCGGCTGGTTCTCCGGCTTCTTCGGCGGGTTCAACCGCATGTTCGCGCGCAACGCGCAGCGCTACGAATCCGCCGTCGGCAAGATCCTCAATCGCAGCCTGCGCTTCCTGGCGATCTATCTCGCCATCATCGGCGTGTTGGTGCTGCTGTTCGCGCGCATGCCGACCGCCTTCCTGCCGGACGAGGATCAGGGCGTGATGTTCACCCAGGTCATCCTGCCGGCCGGCGCGACCCAGGAGCGCACCGTCGAGGTCCTGAAGAAGGTCGAGCACCAATATCTTGAGAAGGAGAAGGGCAACGTGCGCTCGGTGTTCACCGCCGCCGGCTTCAGCTTCGCCGGCCAGGGGCAGAACATGGGCCTCGGGTTCGTCAATCTCGAGCCCTGGGGCGAGCGCGGCGAACCTGGGCAGGACGTGAAGTCGATCGCCGGCCGCGCCATGGGCGCGTTCTCGCAAATCCGCGAGGCCATGGTGTTCGCCTTCGTGCCGCCGGCGGTGCTCGAACTCGGCACCGCGAGCGGCTTCAGCGTGCAGCTGCAGGATCGCGCCGGCCTTGGCCACGACGCGCTGGTCGGCGCGCGCAACCAGTTCCTCGGCATGGCCTCGCAGGACAAGCGCCTGGTCGGTGTGCGCCCGAATGGCCAGGAAGACGTCGCCGAGTACCGGCTCGACATCGATCATGCCAAGGCCGGCACACTCGGCGTCTCGGTGGTGGACATCAACCACACCCTCGCCACCGCCTGGGGCGGCAGCTACGTCAACGACTTCATCGACCGCGGCCGCATCAAGAAGGTGTACCTGCAGGCCGACGCCGATGCGCGCATGACGCCGGAGGACCTGGCCAAATGGTATGTGCGCAACAGGCAGGGCGCGATGGTGCCGCTGTCGGCGTTCACCACGGCGCACTGGGCCTATGGCTCGCCGCGGCTGGAACGTTTCAACGGCCAGCCGTCGGTCGAGATGCAGGGGCAGGCCGCGCCCGGCCTGTCGTCGGGCGACGCGATGACCGCAGTGGAGGAAATCATCGCCAGGCTGCCGGTCGGCATCGGCTACGAATGGACCGGCACCTCGTTCGAGGAGCGTCGCAGCGGTTCGCAGGCGCCGGCGCTCTACGCGCTGTCGCTGCTGGTGGTATTCCTGTGCCTGGCGGCGCTGTACGAAAGCTGGTCGGTGCCGTTCGCGGTCATGCTGGTGGTGCCGCTCGGTGTGGCCGGCGCCGTGCTGGCGGCGACCGGTCGCGGGCTGTCGAACGACGTCTATTTCCAGGTCGCCTTGCTCGCCACCATCGGCCTGTCGTCGAAGAACGCGATCCTCATCGTGGAATTCGCCAAGGCGCAGATGGAGCAGGAGGGCAAGGACCTGATCGCCGCCACGCTGACCGCGGTTCGCATGCGTTTGCGCCCCATCCTGATGACCTCGCTCGCCTTCGGCTTCGGTGTACTGCCGCTGGCCATCGCCGCCGGCGCCGGCTCCGGCGCCCAGAACGCCGTCGGCACTGGCGTGCTCGGCGGCACCATCGCCGGCACCGCGATCGGCATTTTCTTCATCCCGCTGTTCTACGTGGTGATCAAGCGCGTTTTCAGGGACAAGCCGCAGGCGGAAGCCGCTGCTGCCCCGCAGGAGCTCAAGCGATGACCCCGTTACGCACCCTGACCCTTGCACTGGCCGCCGCACTGGCGAGCGGCTGCACCATGATCCCGAGCTACGAGCGCCCGGCGGCGCCGGTAGCGGCCAGTTTCCCGAATGCGGTCCCGGCTGCCGCGGCGACGCCCGCCGACGCCATCGCTTGGCGCGACTACTTCGCCGACGATCGGCTGCGCGAGGTGATCGCGCTGGCGCTCGCCAACAACCGCGACCTGCGCGTCGCCGCGCTCAACATCGAGAAGTCCCGTGCGCAATACCGCATCCAGCGCGCCGACCTGCTCCCCGCGATCGGCGCCAGCGGCGGCATGAACGCGCAGCGTTTGCCAGCCGATCTCTCGTCCAGCGGCGAGGCCACCGTCAACCGATCCTACAGCGCCACCATCGGCTTCTCCGCCTACGAGCTGGATTTCTTCGGCCGCATCCGCAGCCTCAACGCCCAGGCGCTGGAAACCTATCTTGTCACCGAGGAGGCACGCCGCAGCGCGCAGATCAGCCTGGTGGCCGAAGTCGCCAACACCTGGCTGACGCTCGCAGCCGACCGCGAGCGCCTGGTGCTGGCACGCAGCACGTACGAAACGCGGCAGAAGACCTCCGACCTGACGCGCCGCAGCTTCGAAGCCGGTGCGGTCTCGGCGCTCGACCTGCACCAGGCGGAGACCCTGCTGCACAATGCGCGCGCCGACGCCGCCCGCTATCGCAGCTTCGTTGCACAGGACGAGAACGCGCTCGCACTCATCGCCGGCGCCCCGGTGCCCGCGGAACTGCTGCCCGCCACCCTCACCGACAGCATCAGCGCGGTGGCCGAATTGCCGGCCGGCGTGCCGTCCGAGGTGCTCTCCCGCCGCCCCGACATCCTGCAGGCCGAACGCGCCCTGCGTGCCGCCAACGCCAGCATCGGCGCCGCACGTGCAGCCTTCTTCCCCAGCATCAGCCTGACTGCTGCCGCCGGCAGCGCGAGCAGCACGCTCGGCGGCTTGTTCGATGGCGGCTCCGGAACCTGGAGCTTCATTCCGCAGATCCGCATCCCGATCTTCGAGGCGGGTCGTTTGCAGGCGAGTCTTGAGGTGGCCGAGGTGCAGCGCGACATCAATGTCGCGCAGTACGAGAAGGCGATCCAGCGTGCGTTCCGCGAAGTGGCCGACGCGCTCGCCGAGCGCGCCACGCTGGCCGAGCAACTCGATGCGCGCCGGCAGCTGGCCGAGGCCACCGAATCGGGCTTTCGCTTGTCGGAGGCCCGCTACAAGAGCGGAGTGGACAGCTACCTGGGCCTGCTCGACGCCCAGCGCACGCAGTATGCCGCGGAGCTCGACCTGATCGGCGTGCACCTGGCCGAGGCCGCCAATCGGGTGGTGCTGTACAAAGCGCTGGGCGGCGGCTGGCAGTGATGCCGCGCTGATTATGGGCTACGGCGCCTGATCAGTTGGAATCTGGCGAATAGTCGAGAACGAAGCGACCGTCTGTTCCGGTTTCGAGGAAGCGAGCTGGCAACCGGACGAGTGCAGGCCGTTGCGCAACGGCTCGCCAGAAGCAGGCAAATGAGCGTCCCTTGCGGGTTGGCTGTGGATCAGGGCAGGGGATTCTGGAATGCAGCGCAGCGATGGAAATCGCTTGCTGTGAAGCCCTGGATGGAGCCAGGGTATTGCGGTGTTGCGCCAGATCGGCACCGTCTTCCCGCATCAGGGAAGACGGACGGGATATTGCTTACTTCTTCTTGACGCCGTTCACCGTGGCCTTCAGCGTTGCGCCTGCCTTGAACGCGGGAACCTTCGACGCCTTGATCTTCAGTTCTTCGCCGGTCTTGGGATTACGGCCGGTGCGGGCGGCGCGCTTGCGCACTTCGAAGGTGCCAAAGCCGACCAGGGTCAGCGAGTCGCCTTTTTTCAGCGTGGCCGAGATGATGTCAATCAGCCCGGCAACCGCGCGCTCTGCGTCGGCCTTGGTGGATTCGTTTTTGGCGGCCAGTGCGTCGACAAGTTCTTTTCTGTTCATGTTTGATAGTTCCTTTGGGTGAGTTTGGATAAGCCCGGTCAGGATTATTGTGGAAGAAGCCGTCCGCTGGCAATGCCCTGATTGCGTGCTCTCAGGGCATGTGCCCGATTTATTTGATTCCAGGCAGCGATATCTTACCCGAATCTTGTCCTGTACAAGCGCTTTGCGGGGCCGGGCGTGAGCGCCAGGAAAGCCGGATGGCCAAGCCTCAAATGCTTCGTGCCAGGCAATCGATGCGCGATGGCGTCACTCGTCCTTTTTCTCGTCATCCCCGCCCGGAATCACCGCATCGGCGACAGCCCCGATTGTTTTCGCGGTCACCTTGACCCCCGTGGCAACCACGCTGACCGCGGCATCGGCAACGGTGATGACGGCGCACCCCGGAAGGATCGAGAGCAGGACGGAAACAATCAGGGCTTGAGCGCGCGGCATGACCGGATTCAGCGATTGAATTTGAGGAAGGATGAGTGTAGCACCAGGCGGACACCGTACCGCGCGGCTGCGCGGGATTCCCGCAATGGAGCGCGGCGAACGATGGAGAAGGCGCGGATAAAAAGATGGTCGGGGCGAGAGGATTCGAACCTCCGACTCCTGCGTCCCGAACGCAGTACTCTACCAGGCTGAGCTACGCCCCGAGGCAGATGGCGGGTTCTGGAGCGAACCCTTTTTTGAAAGACTACCGGGAAACTACCAAAGCAACGCGGTCAAAAACTTCGGTCAACCGCGAAAGCCGCTAATTGTAGCAAAGCTGTCCTGGATTTTGAATCCTTCAGACAAGAAATTGCTGCATTGGCGGTCTGAATTTCCCGCTGAGCGGCTTCGCGGGTGTACTGCAGGGCGCGCGTGTCCTTGATTGCGGCAAGCACGCTCTGGAATTCGGTGAGGCCGCCGTGCTCGATCGCCTCGCGGATGCTGGCGGCCTGCTCGGCGGTTCCGTGCTTCATCGCATACAGCAGCGGCAGGGTGGGCTTGCCTTCGGCGAGGTCGTCGCCGATGTTCTTGCCAGTCTTGAGAAAGTCGCCGGAGTAGTCCAGCACATCGTCGATCAACTGGAAGGCGGTGCCGAGGTGCATGCCGTAGCGTGCCAGCGCGTCTTTCTCTTCCTCGGTGCCGCCGCCGATGACGGCGCCCAGGCGGCCCGCGGCTTCGAACAGCTTGGCGGTCTTGTAGCGGATGACGCGCAGGTAATTTTCTTCATCGATATCGGGGTCGTGGCAGTTGAGCAACTGCAGCACTTCGCCTTCGGCGATGGTGTTGGTGGCATCGGACAGGATGCGCATGACTTCCATGTTGTCGACGCTGACCATCATCTGGAAAGCGCGCGAATAGAGGAAGTCGCCGACCAGCACGCTGGCGGCGTTGCCGAACAGGGCGTTGGCGGTTTTGCGGCCGCGCCGCAGTTCCGATTCGTCGACCACGTCGTCGTGCAGCAGGGTGGCGGTGTGGATGAACTCGACCACGGCGGCGAGTTCATGTTGAGCCTTGCCCCGGTAATCGAAGCAGCCCGCGGACAGCAGCACCAGCGCCGGGCGCAGCCGCTTGCCGCCGCTGTTGATGATGTACTCGGAAACCTGGCGGATCAGCACCACGTCGGAATACAGGCTTTGGCGGATGACATGATCGACGGCGAGCATGTCGTCGGCCAGAAAGGATTGCAGGCTCTCCAGGGACACGATTCGGACTTGTTATTGGATAATGCCGTAATGGTAGCAGTCCCGCCCCGCTTTTTCATCGCGGCGGGCCTGCTACAAAATAGCCATGCCAAATGGTTTGACTTGTTGAAGCATCACCGATAGAATCTCGCGCTTTCCTGGGTTCGTATTGGTTGGAGACCCCCCATGTACGCAGTCATCAAAACCGGCGGCAAGCAATATCGCGTGTGCGCCGGCGACAAACTTAAAATTGAAAAGCTGGACGGCGAGATCGGCAGCGAGATCACCTTTGATCAGGTATTGATGGTGGGCGATGGTGCCGACATCAAGATGGGCGCGCCCATGCTTCGCGGCGCCACGGTTACGGCCACTGTGCTGAACCAGGCTCGCGGCGACAAGATCAAGATCTTCAAGATGCGCCGCCGCAAGCACTATCGCAAGAGCCAAGGCCATCGCCAGCACTTCACCGAAGTGCAAATCGGCGGCATTACCGCATAAGGAGCACATACCATGGCACACAAGAAAGCAGGCGGCAGTTCGCGTAACGGTCGCGATTCGGAGTCGAAACGTCTTGGCGTCAAGCGCTATGGCGGCGAGCTGGTTCTGGCGGGCAACATCATCGTGCGTCAGCGCGGCACCCAGTTCCATCCGGGCGACAACGTCGGCATCGGCAAGGACCACACCCTGTTCGCCAAGGCGCACGGCACGGTCAAGTTCGAGATCAAGGGCGCTGCCCGTCGCCGGATGGTTCGTATCGAGCCGGTCGCAGCCTGATTCCATTAGCGCTGAGTCCGACTCGTTCGCCAAAAAGCCCTGTCCGCCGGATGGGGCTTTTTTGTTTGCAGGACACTCAATATGAAATTCATTGACGAAGCCAGAATTCAGGTCATCGCCGGCAAGGGCGGGGACGGCAGCGCTTCGTTCCGTCGCGAGAAGAACGTTCCCTTTGGCGGTCCCGATGGAGGCGATGGCGGTCGCGGCGGCAGCGTGATCGCGGTGGCCGACCGCAACATCAATACCCTGGTCGAGTTTCGTTTCGCCCGCGTCTTCAAGGCGCAGAAAGGCGAAAACGGGCGCGGCGCGCAGTGTTACGGTAAGGGCGGCGAAGACCTCGTTATCCGCGTTCCGGTGGGCACCGTATTTACCGACCTCAACACCGGCGAGGCGATCGCCGATCTGGCCGCGGATGGGCAGACGGTGTGCCTGGCCAAGGGCGGCAAGGGCGGTCTGGGCAACCTGCATTTCAAGTCGAGCACCAACCGCGCGCCGCGCCAGCACACGCTGGGCGAACCGGGCGAGGAATGGGAACTGGCGCTGGAGCTGAAGGTGCTGGCCGACGTCGGCCTGTTGGGCATGCCCAATGCGGGTAAGTCGACCTTCATCCGCGCTGTTTCGGCGGCCCGTCCCAAGGTGGCCGATTATCCGTTCACCACGCTGGCGCCCAATCTGGGCGTGGTGCGGGTCGATAGCGAACGCAGTTTTGTCATTGCCGACATTCCCGGACTGATCGAAGGCGCGGCGGAAGGTGCGGGGCTGGGCCACCAGTTCCTGCGGCACCTGCAGCGTACGCGGGTGCTGCTGCATCTGGTCGACATTTCGCCGCGCTGGGAAACGGGCGATCCGGTGCACGAAGCGCGTGCCATCGTCGAGGAACTGCGCAAGTACGACCAGCAGCTCTACGAGAAGACGCGCTGGCTGGTGCTGAACAAGATCGACATGGTGGACGAGGCCGAACGCGAGGCCGTGGTGGCCAAGTTCGTGGCGGACTACGAGTGGACCGGGCCGGTGTTCGCGATTTCGGCGCTGGACGGCACCGGCTGCACGGCGCTGACCTACGCGATCATGGACTATCTGGACACGCAGGCTGCCGTGATTCTCGCGGATGAGCCAGCGGATCCGCCGGCCAGGGATGCGCCCGCCGCCGATTAAGCTTTCCGTGAATCGGCGGGTGACGGTGCGTCGTCGCCGATACGCTTCCAGTCGTTTTCCAGCAGCGCCACCTGGTACTTGGCCCAACGGGCAAACTCCGCAGGGCTGCAATGGCCTTTCTTGCGGCGGCAGGTGCCGGCGATTCCCTTGAAGTGATAAATCACCTCGCCGGTTTCGGCGTCGACGGCGATTTCGGCCAGCTGGCGCACGCCCCAGGTGCGGCCATAGGCGCCGTTGCTGTAGAAAAATCCGATTTTGAGTTCGTTAATCGATATTGGCATGGCGTTTACGCTCTCTCCCGCATGCGGGAGAGGGATGGGGAGAGGGCGAGCAAAGCGGGGGTCATGTCGTGATGCGCCGGTAAATTTCAGTCACTTTCAGCGGCAATTGTTGTACCTCATCCAGGATGATGTAACGCGCCGCGCCGTACATGTGCGGCAGATAGTCGCGCGCGTCGCGGTCGAGCGTGATGCAGAAGGGGTGGATGCCGGTGCGCGCGGCTTCCAGCAGCGCCATGCGCGTATCCTCGATTCCGTACTGACCATGGTAGACATCGAAGTAATCGTCGGGGCGGCCGTCCGACAAGGTCACCAGCACGCGGGTTTTGGCCTCGGCCTTGTTCAGCAACCTGGTCATGTGGCGCAGTGCAAAGCCCATGCGGGTGTATTCCTGCGGACGGATGCCGGAGATGCGCGCTTTGACTTCATCATCGTAGACATCGTCGAAGGTCTTGATGCGGAACAGCTCGCAGCGCTTGCGCGTGGTCCCGGAAAAGCCGTAGATCGCATAGCGGTCGCCCAGCAGTTCGAGCGCCTCGCATAACAAGACCAGGGCCTCGCGTTCGGTTTCATTGATCCAGCCTTTGGTCGATCCGCTCATGTCGACCAGAAAGGCAACGGCAATGTTGCGTTCCGCACGGTGCTGATGCACAAACAGGCGATCGCTCATCTCGCGTCCGTCCCGGGCGTCGGCGAGTGCCTCGATCAGCGCGTCGAGGTCGATTTCGTCGCCCTGGGTCTGGCGTTTCTCGATGCGGTTTTCATCGCGCAAAGCCTCGAATTTCCTGCGCAACTGCTTCACGATGCCGTGGTACTTGTGCAGCGTGTCTTCGACAAAATGGTCGTAAACCGGCGGCACGGCCTTTTCGCGCATCACGCACCAGTTCTTGCGGTAATGCTGGCGACCGTGATCCCATTCCGGAAAAAGTTCGGCGCCCTTTTCATGGTAGGTGCCCTGCCAGACGGCATCCGGGTCCTCCGGCTGGTCAAACACCAGCTTTGGATCGTACTCGCCGTCGCCTGCGGGCGTCAGATATTCCGGCGGGATCTCGCCAAAGTCGAGATACACCGAAGTGAGCAGTTGTCTGACATCGTCCGGCGGCGACAGCGGCGCGCCGTCGAGCGTGATTTCGAAATCCAGTTTGCCGTTTTCGTCGCGGGGAGTCGCCTCGATCTCATGCCTGGATGGGGTGTCCGGTTTGGCGTCGCGTTCAGCGGGAGGGGAATCTTTCAGCAACTCGGCCAGCTTGACGCGCAGCCTTGCCTTGTCCTTGTCGAGCCGGGCGGCGCGCGTGCTGAAAATCGCCTCGGGGCGGATCACGCCCTGATCGGTCCAGCGTGGACAATCCGCCAGCGCATAGGCCTGGTCGAGCAGGGCGAGGCTGGCCTCGAGCGGCGTCTCCGGCGCATCCAGTTGTCCGGCCAGCGCTTGCCAGGCGGGGGACATCGGCGCGTCGAGGCGGCCGCGCATACGCCGCATCTCGCGATGCATGCCCGGCAGTTCCTGCGCAATGCGCGCGGTGAGGCGCAGGGTTTCCAGAGCGTGCAGGCGCGCCAGTGCGCGTTCGGGATCGTCGTAGCGCGCGACGATTGCAGCAAAGTCGATGCGCAGCGTCCCAAAGCGGGTTTGCGCCCAAAGCAGCGTCACCATGGCCTTGGCAAGCTGGAAATTGTCGGCTTCGTCGGGTAGCGCGGCTATCAGCGGAGGCAGAACCACCCGTTCGCCATCCGTCCAGGCGGCATCGCCTTCCTCCAGCCGCAAACGGCGCCCGGACAGGCCGCAGATGAAATTCCCGAGAACGGGCGCGACTTCCTCGAACAGCACTCCGGTCGCGTCATTGCGGTGCTGGTTTTCATCGAAGTTGTCGGCTTGTTCCATCACCCGCAGCGCATTTTGCAGCCCGGTTTGATCGAAGACGTCGCAGGCGTGAATTGCCCAGGCCTCGAGCAGGCGGCGTTCCATGCGCGTCAGCAGCGCCGGCGCGCGCTGACCGAATTGCCAGGCCAGCGTGATGTGGGTGGATGCAATGCGGCGAATCCAGCCGAGGATGAAATCCTGCTCGTCGTGTTTTAACCGGGCCAGTTCAGCCGCCACGCGCTCGACCTTGTAGAACGTGAATTCGGTATCCAGCCAGACATGCAGCAGGGCTTCGATGTGCTCGGCGCGATGGGGTGACTGAGCCATGGGAAACGCCTGCGCGGACGATTAAAAAATCGAAGAGGAGAGTTCCTGAATCGCTTTCAGCATGTCGGCGTCATCGGTGACCGCTTGGGCGACGGCGGCCTTGCAGGCGGAGACCGGGCTGACGCCATCGGCGATCAACTTGCCGGCATGCACCAGCAGGCGGGTCGATGCGCCTTCGTCCAGGCCGCTGCCCTTGAGGTTGCGGGTCAACTGGGCGAAGTGCACGAGCTTGCCCGCGACGGCTTCACTGACGCCGGATTCAGTGGCGACGATGCGGCGCTCGAGTTCGGCCGCGGGGTAATCGAATTCGAGCGCGACAAAGCGTTGCCGGGTCGACTGCTTGAGATCCTTGAGCACGCTTTGATAACCCGGGTTATAGGAAATCGCGAGACAGAACTCGGGGGGCGCCTCGACGATCTGGCCGAGCTTTTCCATCGGCAGGGTGCGGCGATCGTCGGCCAGCGGGTGGATCACCACCATGGTGTCCTTGCGCGCCTCGACGACCTCATCCAGATAGCAGATGCCGCCTGCGCGGACCGCGCGGGTGAGTGGGCCGTCGACCCACACGGTTTCGCCGCCTTTCACCAGGTAGCGGCCAACCAGATCGGAGGCGGTGAGATCGTCGTGGCACGACACAGTGATCAGGGGTCTTTTCAGGCGCCACGCCATGTGTTCCATGAAGCGGGTTTTGCCGCAGCCGGTGGGACCTTTCAGCAGAACCGGAATCTGCTGGCGCCAGGCGGCTTCGAACAGCTGGATTTCGTCGCCGACGGCTTCGTAATACGGTTCTTTTTCGATCAGATGGTTCGCTGGGTCGTATACCGCTTTGGGCATTACGTTCGCACCCTCTCCCGCAAGCGGGAGAGGGTTGGGGAGAGGGGCGGGCGCCATCATGTCACGCGGGTTTAAAAGCAGCCGGATTGCTGCTTCTTGTATTCGAGTTCTTCGACTTCATCGTTCCAGTCATTCATCTGTTTCTGCGTATAACCTTTGCGCCGCGCTTTGTCCATTTTATCGAGCACGTTGCCCAGCTTGTCGTTGATCGCGTCGCACTGGCGTGCCGAGGCACGCGGGGCGGATTTGCCGGTGCTGTGCAGGTCGAGGCGGAGGGTTGCCGCAGGTTTCGAAGCGGCGGCCCTGGCAGGAGCGGGTTTGTCCACCTGCGTGCGGACCGGGGCGGGACGAACGGGATCGGGCCGGGGCGCGGGGTCGATCGGCACGGTGCGGGTTTCGCGTGCATTGTTGCAGGGCAGGTTGGAATAGGTGACCTTGCCCTGCGAGTCGATGCACTTGTTGAGCGTGGCCTGTGCCACCGCCCCGGCGGGGAGCAGGGCGGCAAACGCGAACAGGATCGGGGCAAGGCAACGCATGGGATTCAATGTTCCCCTGAATATTTGTCGTCTTCCAGTTCCATCTTCTTCTGGAATCCGGCTTCTTTTTCCTGCTCGGCCAGGGCGCGCTTGCGCGCCAGACGTTTGTCGTACGCCCCCGGGTGCTGCTCGACAAAATCTTCGCCGAATAGCGCATGGCGCAGGAAGTTCATGCCAAAGTCGAGCAGGGCCTCGTCGTCGGCGATCAGGGCCGCCATGATCTCGACCGGAATGTTGTAGGTGTCGTTGAAACTCGGGCTCATCACGAAGGCGCGGAAACGGTCGACGTCGTAGCTCGCCATGAAGAACAGCTGGTTCGATACCGGCGAGGGCTTGCCGATGGAAGGGCCGGCCGACTTGCGCTTGACCACCAGCTGCCGCCAGGCATGGGCCTTCTCGTCGTATTCGGCGACGCCCTGTTCGGTGCGGTATTGCTCGATGGTCTGCGTCTTGTTCTCGAAATGGCCGAGGCAGTGCGGTTCCCGTACCAGTGCATAGGCGCTGCGGTCGACATATTCATCGGAGCGGCGCATGGTCAACAGCGCCACCGGATAGTAGCGGCAGGCGGTGGGACGGTCTTCGTAGACGCCGCAGCCTTCGGGCTTCATGAATTGGCAGGCGGTGCCGCCTTCGACCGGATTCAGCTTGATGCCGGGCATGCCGTCCTTGTCCATCTCGAACGGGACCGAGTACTGCTTGAGGAATTCGCCCGATGACATATTCAGGCGCTTCTTCAGACGCAGGACATCGTAGGGCGTCAGCGGAATGTCGATGTTGCTGCAGCAGGCGTTCCAGCATTTGATGTTGCGATGGCAACTGAACTGCAGCTGCGCGTCTTCCGCCAGCATGATGGGTTTGACCGGACTGCCCGCAAACGGGGAATCATCGATCATGTCTTTAAATTCGGATTCGTTCATGGTTCAACCTCGTGGGGACGGGCCCCTCGCTTCAAAAATCAAAAACATACAGTCGGGAATGCGTAGGGTACGCGCTTTCGACTGGATGCTGAACAAGCATGTACGGCTTGCTGCTGCCGATTCCGGAAAAAAACCGGGCGCCGTGAAGGCGCCCGGAGTTTACTGCCTGGCTAATTAACGAATCAATTAGTGAGCAGCGGGCTTGAACAGCTTGGACTTGTCGACAATGTCCACGTGGGCGCGCTTGAAGCAGTTCCACTTCTTGGAGTTCTTGTCGTACACCGAGTTCACGAAGCAGTGCCAGTTTTCCTCATCGACAAAGTTCTTGTCCATGCGGTAGTAGAAGCCGGGGTAACGGCTTTCTTCGCGGAACTGGATGTGCTTCATGTGGGCTTCGGCCGTCAGGATGCGATGGTAGTTTTCCCATGCACGCAGCAGCTCGTGCAGATCCTTCGCACGCATCTTCTCGGCGTCTTCCTTCAGCATGCCGAGCTTGTCTTCCGCCACGGCCAGCATGTTGGCGTTGGTCTTGTAGTAGGTCGCGACACCTGCAACATACTCGTCCATGATCTTCTGCAGACGGAACTGCAGCATCTTGGGGGTGATGTAGTTGGGGTTGACGTCGATCGCGGTGGTGTAGTCCTTGAACTCGAGGAAGGTACGCACCGGCTTGTAGATCTCTTCGACCAGTTGCTCGACGGGGGTGTCGAGCTCGACCTTCATATCCTTGTTGTCGATGCAGTACTTGACCATGGACTTGGCGCACATGCGGCCTTCGGCGTGGGAGCCGGAGGAGAACTTGTGGCCGGATGCGCCCACGCCGTCGCCGGCGGTGAACAGACCCTTGACCGTGGTCATCGAGCGATAGCCCCAGTTCCAGCCCTTGGGCAGGTGGGCCGGGATCTTGGCCGCATCGGCGTGGTCTTCGGAAGTCGGTGCGCCCACGTCGGTCGGGCCCGACACCCAGATGCCGCAGCAGCCGGAGTGGGAGCCGAGCAGGTAGGGCTCGGTCGGCATCAGTTCGGAGTTCTTCTTCTCCGGCTCGATGTTCTCGCCCACCCAGATACCGCACTGGCCGACGCACATGTCGAGGAAGTCTTCCCAGGCTTCGGCTTCGAGGTGCTTCACTTCGCGCGGGGTCAGGGTTTCCTTGAGCTTGGCAAGGGCGGTCACGGTGTCCATGTAGATGGGGCCGCGGCCTTCCTGCATTTCCTTCAGCATCAGGTGGTTACGCAGACACGATGCGGGAACGGCTGCCTGCCCGTAGGGGGGGTAGTCGTTCAGCAGTTCCTTGTTCTTCACCATGTAGACTTCGCCGTAGGCGTTGACGGCCTGGGCCTTGAACAGCAGGAACCAGGCGCCGACCGGGCCGTAGCCGTCCTTGAAGCGGGCGGGCACGAAGCGGTTTTCCATCATGGTCAGCTCGGCGCCAGCTTCGGCAGCCATCGCGTAGGTCGAACCTGCGTTCCACACCGGGTACCAGGCACGGCCGGTACCTTCACCGACGGAGCGCGGACGGAAGATGTTCACGCAGCCACCGGCGGCCAGCAGAATCGCCTTGGCCTTGTACACGACAACCTTGTGGTCGCGGGTCGAGAAGCCGACGGCACCGGCGATGCGGCTCGGGTCGTTCTTGTCGTTGACCAGCTTGACGATGAAGATGCGCTCTTCAATGCGATCCATGCCAAGCGCCTT
>JAUPLV010000048.1 GCA_030836725.1 Pseudomonadota bacterium
TGCTTGGTGAGCATGCCCTGCTCGCGCGCCACTGCCTTCCATGCCACATGGCGCAGCGAATCGCCGCTCTGGTAGGTGCGCAGGCCGCTGAAATCGTCGTGCCCTTCGCCGTGTCTGAGGCCCTGGCCGGTTTGCGCCTGGGCCACGGGCAGGGGCAGGTTTTCGGGCGCGGGGCGGGGATAGACCAGGCAGCTCATGTCCAGGTTGAGACGGCTCCAGGTGCGGAACAAGCCGAGCGGGAAGGTGCTGAACAGGGAGAAGCTGGGGGCATGCAGCAGGCCGCGCCGCGTAGCGGGCAGGGAGAATTCCAGGGAGGCGAGATGACGAGGCGCCACGTCGGTGAAGCCGGACGTGTCTTTTGCGACGCTCAGACCGATGGCGTAGCGCGGAATGTTTCCCGCATTGTCCAGGCAAACCTGGAAGCGCGCCTCCTGTCCGGCGAACACCGGCGCGCTCTTGCCGGCGCTGACCGTGAGCCGCGCCAGGTTGCGCCAGGTGTGCAGGATGGATACCACCGCCAGGCTGCCGAGCAGGAACGTCAGCACGAAGCCCATGCTGTTGGCGTAGTTGATGGCGCCCAGCAGCATTACCAGCAGCAGCAGGGCGAAGAGCAGGCCGTGGCGGGTGGGCAGGATGTAGAGGCGGCGCTGGGTCAGGGTGACTGGCGCGACCTCCGGCGCGGGCCTGAACACACGTTCCAGAAAGGCGGGCCACCGCGGCGGGGTGATCCGGGCAGCCCAGACGGACAGCGATGCCATGTCAGGGAATAGGCACGGCGGCGAGCAGCTGGGCGATCAGGGCATCTCCGCTTTCGCCGCTGAATTCGCCGCTGGGGTGCAGGCGGTGCCCCGCCACCGCCAGCAACACGGCCTGCACGTCTTCCGGCAGCACGGCGTCGCGCCCGGCAATCAGCGCCCAGGCCTGGGCGGCATGCAGCAGGGCCAGCGCAGCGCGCGGGGACAAGCCGCTGATGTAGCGCGGGCTGTGGCGGGTGAAGGCCAGCAGCGCCTGGATGTAGTCGAGCAGCGCGTCGGAAGCGAAAACCGCGCTGGCCGCCTGTTGCAGCGCTTCAAGTTCATGCGGCAAGAGGCAGGGCTGCAGGCCTGCCAGCAATTCGCGCCGCTCCTTGCCCTGCAGCAGGGCGCGTTCCGCCCTGGGATCGGGGTAGCCCAGCTCGATGCGCATGAGGAAGCGGTCGAGCTGCGACTCGGGCAGCGGAAACGTGCCGATCTGAAAGGCCGGGTTTTGCGTGGCGATGACGAAGAACGGTTCGGGGAGGGGGCGGGTTTCACCCTCCACCGTCACCTGGTGCTCCTCCATCGCTTCCAGCAGCGCGCTTTGCGCCTTGGGGGTGGCGCGGTTGATCTCGTCGGCGAGAATCATCTGGGTGAATACCGGGCCGGGGTGGAACTTGAAACTGGCGCTGTCGCGGTCGTACACCGAGACGCCGAGGATGTCCGCCGGCAGCAGGTCGCTGGTGAACTGGATGCGCTGGAAGTCGAGGCCGAGCGTTTTCGCCAGGACATGGGCCAGGGTGGTTTTGCCCACGCCCGGCAGATCCTCGATCAGCAGATGGCCGCGCGCCAGCAGGCAGGCGAGAGCGAGGCGTATCTGCCGGTCCTTGCCGAGGATGACTTGTGCTGCCTGATCGATTGCCTGCTGGATGAGTTTTTGCGTCATGCGTTTTTCCTGGCGATGGACGTTGATTGCGAATAAAGGGGCCGGTCTCGCGTTGTTTTCGTTGCTCGACATGCATTCGCGCCGCGCGTTGGAATCGCGGCGGCTCCCGGCCAACGCGGCCTTCCGTTCGCATGAAGCCGGCTGCCCCGGTTGAGCATGGCTATTCCGCGGTACATTTTATCGGCCATCTGGGGAAACTCACGGGTGATGAATTCGGCTGCGAAGCCGGACGGGAAGCGCGACTTGAATTCGGCGCGCACGCTCGACGCCGATTTCGGCAGAGGGAAACGACGCCCCACGCAGATCAGCCATTCGCCGTGTTCGATGTCGGGCTCGCGGGCAGCACGGCGCCCTTTGCCCGTTTGCATGGCAGCCCGGGCGCGGCTTACTCGTCGTCGCCCAGTTCCGGGTTCCAGCCCTTTTCGCGTGCCCGCTCGGTCGCGTTCGCATACAGGACGGCATGCCGCTCGCGCAATTCGGCAGGCAGGCGGCTTGGCAGGTTGCCGTACTTGTCCCACTCGCGGTCGACCTTGTCCATCAACTGCTGCATCTGCCCCAGGTTCCAGCCGGCGCAATCCTCGGATTCCGGAAGAAAACCAAACAGCCAGCCGTCCCTCACCACCCGGCCGAGCTGGGTGATGCCGTGCCGGTCCTGATTGAGTCCCACGTATTTATCCATAGTGCTTGATCCCGGCTATCGCGTCAGGCCCGCATACAGCATCGGCAGCTTTTCAGGCAGCCGCTGCACGTGGTCGACGACCATGTAATTCTTCTGTCCAAAAATGCGCGAAACATAATTGTCCGCGCGCGGGTCGAGGCTCATGCAGTAGGTGGTCACGCCATCCCGTGCGACCTCCTTCACGGCCTTCTTCGTATCGTAGCGCAGGTACTGCGGGTCGCGCACGTCGATGTCGGCCGGCTCGCCGTCGGTGATGACGATGAGCAGCTTCTTCGCCGAGCGCTGTAATTTCAAATGATGGCCGGCGTGGCGGATCGCCGCGCCCATGCGGGTCGACAGCTGGCCGGTCATGCCGGCGAGCCTGGCCTTTGGCGTTTCGTCCCAGTGCTGGTCGAAGTCCTTGAAGCGGGTGTACTCGACGTTGTGGCGGCCGTCCGAGCAGAAGCCGTGGATCGCGAACGGATCGCCCACCTTGTCGATCGCATCGGCCAGCAGCACGCAGGCCTGCTGGGTGAGTTCACGCACCGAGTATTCCTGATCCTGCACTTTTTCGTTGGTCGACTCGGACAGATCGAGCAACACCAGGATCGAAAAGTCGCGGGTTTTCCTGACCGAACGCATCATGATGCGCGGGTCGGGCTGGTTGCCCAGCCGAATGTCGGTGAAGCTCTGGATCGCCGCGTTGATGTCGATCTCGTCGCCGTCTTCCAGCTTGCGGATGCGCTGCACCCCCTGCGGCTGCATGGCGTCGAGCAGGAATTTCATGCGATGGATTTCGCGCTTGTACTTGGCGGTAATCTCGTCGATCACCGCGAGGTCGCCCGCCTTGGCGCGCTTTTCCTGCACCGTGGCCCAGGCCGGGCGCTCCAGCTGGATCTGGTAGTCCCACTCGGAATAATGAAAGGGGTTCGACACCGGCTCCTTGCCTTCCAGCTCGTTGAAGGACTCGCCATTGCTCTCGTCGCCGATGTTCTCGTAGGGATAGAGTTCGGTGCCGAGCACCCAGATTTCCTCGGCATCGTCGCCGGCGGTCTCGACGTCGATCTCGTTCGCCATCTCCATCACGCTCACGTACTTGCGCACCTGCTTGACGGAGTCGTAGCCGGCGCTCGCCGCCTTGTCGAAATCGAATTCCTCGAATTCCCAGAAGTAGCGGTTGTCGTCGCGGTAGGGCGCGCTGAGGATGTCGGTGCGCGGGTTGAACGCGATGCGCTTCTGGGTAAGGCTGTGCGCGAGCTGCGCGCCGACTTCCCACGAGGTCTGGTTCGTGTCCAGGCGGTCCTGCGCCGACGCGAACAATGCGCGGCCTTCCGCGATCCACGGGTCGCTGTCCTGGTAGCGGTCATCCAGCAGCGCGCGCGCCAGCCGGTTGAGGTAGTCGCCCACACTGTTGCTCATGTCCGGCGTGGCGGTGTGCAGCTTGCACCACAGCTGCTTCAGGCCCGGAAAGCGGCGGATCGCCAGGGTTTCCACCCGCGCGTCCTCGATCGCCGAGATCACCGCCATCTGCAGCGGGTTGAGCGCCTCGGCGGAAATCGGCTGCTTCGTTTCGACGATGTGCGCGGCGCAGTGCGCGGCGGTGGCGCGATACAGTTCCAGACCCGAGACACGATTCCCCTCTCCCCCAGCCCCTCCCCCGCTTGCGGGGGAGGGGAGGACGAAGTCGTCGTAGGCATCCGGCAGGTGCAGCAGGTAGTCCTCGATGTAGGGGCGATAGCCCTCGCGCGCCTCGAAGTCGCCGGAGGTTGGGCGCATGAAGAAATCGCGCGCCCAAAGCGCCCGCAAATACATGTTGATGCGGCGCTGCACGTCGACCAGCAGGGTGCCCTTGCGCTCCTTCTGCAGCATGGCGAGCGACTCTTTCGAGTCCAGGCCGAAATACTTGATCTGCTCCTCGTAGTTGGTGCGGTGCGCATGCGCGCCCCACAGCGCCCAGCGCCGTAACCCTCCTAATGTGAGGTGCTGGAACAGCACTTCCAGCTTGTCGAGCATCGGCCGCACGCCGCGCGGGGCCTGCGCGATCAGGGTGTTGATGAATTGCAGATACTTGAGGAACAGCTCCGCATCGCCCAGACGGTTGGCGGCGGTCGGTGCCGTGGAGAGCAGCAGTTCGATCACCGCGCCCGAGGTCTTCGAGGCCAGCATCAGGGACGCCGTGGCCAGATCGGCGACGACATCCTCGCCCACCTCCTTCGCCACCATCGGCGCATGCTCGATCCAGGTTTCGATCAAGGAATCGCCGCGCCCCAGCCCGCGAATGGCCGACACCCCCTTCAGGTAGTTGTCCAGCCCGCGCGGCGAGAACACCTTGGTCGCCTCATGCCAGGCAACATCGAGCGCCTCCCGTGTGTGCGGCGACAGGTCTTCCAGTAGTTCGGCGTAGTCAGTGAGATTGATGCTCATGATTTTTTATCCGCGAAGGACGCGAAGAAACGCGAAGGAAGAACACATCAGGTTTGCTTCGTGTTTCTTCGCGTCCTTCGCGGAAAAATGGTTTAGAAAAATGTCGACACCGCCGCATCCAGCGCGTCGCGCATATCGGGATCGTCTGTGATCGGACGCACCAGCGCCACGCGACAGGCGGCCTGCGGGGCGACGCCCTTGGCGATGAGCGAGCCTGCGTAGATCAGCATGCGGGTCGACAGGCCTTCGTCGAGGCCGTGGCCCTTGAGGTTGCGGCTGCGCTCGGCGATCGACACCAGCTTGCCGGCGATGTCGGCGGTCACACCCGATTCGTGCGCGACGATCTCGGTTTCGATGGCGTGCTCGGGATAGGTGAAGTCCAGGCCGCCGAAACGCTGCTTGGTCGACTGCTTCAGATCCTTCATCAGCGACTGGTAGCCGGGGTTGTAGGAAATCACAATCTGGAAGTCGGGGTGGGCGTGCACCAGTTCGCCCTTCTTTTCCAGCGGCAGTACGCGGCGGTTGTCGGTCAGCGGGTGGATCACCACGGTGGTGTCCTGGCGCGCTTCGACGACTTCATCGAGATAGCAGATCGCGCCATGACGCGCGGCGATGGCCAGCGGGCCGTCCTGCCACTCGGTGCCCTGCGCGGACAGGAGGAAGCGGCCCACCAGGTCGGAGGCGGTCATGTCCTCGTTGCACGCCACCGTGATCAGCGGCTTGCCGAGCTTGTAGGCCATGTATTCGACGAAGCGCGTCTTCCCGCAGCCGGTCGGCCCCTTCAGCATCATCGGCATGCGCACCGAATAGGCGGCTTCGTACAGCTCGATTTCGTCGGCAACGGGACGGTAGTAGGGTTCCTGGGTGATGCGGTATTGATCGACGATGTTGCTCATTTCAATTCCTCATTTATTCATCCGCGAAGGACGCGAAGAGACGCGAAGGAAAGGCAACAAAGGTCAGAAGCTGCATTCCGGGTTGAGTATCAAATGGCCAGCCCGAAAGATTTTCTTCGTGTACCTTCGCGTCCTTCGCGGACAAACAAAACTAACAAAAAGCCCCCGCACCCTGCGGGCGACGGGGGCTGTTACGGTCTCCCGTCGCGACTTAAACCGTCTTGCCGCGGTAGATCACCATCGACGCGCCCTGGCTCTGCGCGAAGTTGTCGTAGCCGATCAGGCGGACATGGTTGTTGGGGTTGGCCTTGTGGCACGCTTCGGCCTCGGCCAGCACGCGGTCCACATCGGTCTCGCCGAACATCGGCAGCTTCCACATGTACCAGTAGGAATCCATCATGTGCTCGGGCTCGATGTGCTCGATCGCCGGGTTCCAGCCTTTTTTCACCAGATACTCGACCTGCTTCTTGATGCTGTCCGCATCCATCGCGGGCAGGTAGGAGAAGGTCTCGAACTTGCGGCTGGCGGGATCGCTCAGGCGGCTTTTGTAATCCATCACTTCAGACATTTCACATTCCTCGTAAACGGTTGTATGCGTTGTAGGAGCGAGCTTGCTCGCGATCAATCGCGGCCAAGGCCGCTCCTACAGGGTCAATTACTTGTGCGCGACGTCCAGCTTGTCCACGGTATCGAACTCGAACTTGATCTCTTTCCACGTTTCCATGGCGATCTTCAGTTCGGGCGAGTTCTTGGCGGCGTCAGTGAGGATGGTCTTGCCTTCCTTCTCGACGGCGACACCCTTGTTGCGGGCTTCCACACAGGCTTCCAGCGCGACACGGTTGGCGGCGGCGCCGGCGGCGTTGCCCCAGGGGTGGCCGAGCGTGCCGCCACCGAACTGCAGCACCGAGTCGTCGCCGAAGATGGTGACCAGCGCGGGCATGTGCCAAACGTGGATACCGCCCGAAGCAACCGGCATCACGCCAGGCATGGAACCGAAGTCCTGGTCGAAGAAGATGCCGCGGCTGCGGTCTTCCTTGATGAAGCTGTCGCGCATGATGTCGATCCAGCCCAGGGTCGCTTCGCGGTCGCCTTCCAGCTTGCCGACGACGGTACCGGAGTGCAGGTGGTCACCGCCCGACAGGCGCAGCACCTTGGTCAGCACGCGGAAGTGGATGCCGTGGTGCGGGTTGCGGTCGAGCACGGCGTGCATGGCGCGGTGGATGTGCAGCAGCATGCCGTTGTCGCGACACCAGTTGGCCAGACCCGTGTTGGCCGTCAGACCGCCGGTCAGGTAGTCGTGCATGATGATCGGTGCGCCGATTTCCTTGGCGTACTCGGCGCGCTTGTACATCTCTTCCGGGGTCGGCGCGGTCACGTTCAGGTAGTGGCCCTTGCGCTCGCCGGTTTCGCGCTGCGCCTTTTCGGTGGCTTCCTGCACGAAGGTGAAACGGTCGCGCCAACGCATGAAGGGCTGGCTGTTGACGTTCTCGTCGTCCTTGGTGAAGTCCAGACCGCCGCGCAGGCACTCGTACACGGCGCGACCGTAGTTCTTGGCCGACAGACCCAGCTTCGGCTTGATGGTGCAGCCCAGCAGCGGACGGCCATACTTGTTCATGATGTCGCGCTCGACCTGAATACCCTGGGGCGGACCGCCGCAGGTCTTCACGTAGGCGATCGGGAAGCGGATGTCTTCCAGACGCAGGGCGCGCAGGGCCTTGAAGCCGAACACGTTGCCGACCAGCGAGGTCAGCACGTTGACCATCGAGCCTTCTTCGAACAGGTCGATCGGGTAGGCGACAAATGCGTAGAAGCAGGTGTCGTCGCCGGGCACATCCTCGATGCGGTAGGCGCGACCCTTGTAGTAGTCGAGGTCGGTCAACAGGTCGGTCCACACCGTGGTCCAGGTGCCGGTCGACGACTCGGCGGCCACCGCGGCGGCCACTTCCTCGCGATCCACGCCGGGCTGCGGGGTGATCTTGAAGCACGCGAGGATGTCGGTGTCGAGCGGGGTGTACTCGGGCATCCAGTAAGTCTGCCGGTACTCTTTCACACCGGCGTTGTAAGTCTTAACAGCCATGATTTCCTCCTACAGAAAGGGGTCGGGTTTCCGTGTAACGCCCCAGCGGCCTGACACGATGGGACACATCTTGCAGGAGGTTAATCATCAATAACAGTCGATATTTTCTATTTTTAAGATAGACTTTTATCTATGTATTAATCAGCCTTCAGCCTAATCCCATGCGCCACCACACCACCTTCCGCCAGCTTGAAATCTTCGAGGCCATCGCCCGCCTGGGCAGCTTCACCCGCGCCTCCGAGGAGCTTTACCTGACCCAGCCCACGGTATCGATGCAGATCAAGAAACTCACCGACACCGTGGGCGTGCCGCTGATCGAACAGGTCGGCAAGAAAACCCGCCTCACCCCGGACGGCCGCGAACTGGCCCAGGCCACTCGCGACATCTTCGCAATTCTCGACCGCTACATGATGTCGGTAGCCGAGCGGCAGGGGCTGAAGCAGGGCAAGCTCAGGCTGACGGCGATCACCACCGCGTCCTATTTCGCGCCGCGACTGCTGGGGGATTTCGTCAAGCTGTATCCCGGCATCGACGTCAGCCTGCGCGTCACCAACAAGGAGCAGGTGCTGGCCAGCATGGCCGACAATCTCGACGACCTCTACCTGCTGGGCACGCCGCCCGACGAAATCGACGTTGTCGCCACCCCCATCATGGACAACCCCATCGTCGTGCTGGCCGCGCCGGATCACCCGCTGGCGAAGAAGAAGAACATCACGCTCGAACGGCTGGCGCAGGAACCCTGGATCATGCGCGAGGCCGGCTCCGGCACCCGCAATGCCATCGAGCGCATGTTCGCGGTAAAAGGGCTGGCAATCCGTCCCCGCCTGGAACTGGGCAGCAACGAAGCCATCAAGCAGGCCATCCTCGCCGGCCTCGGAATCTCCGCCCTGTCCTGCCACGCCCTCACCCTGCACCAGCCCGGCCAGTTCGCCGTGCTGAACGCGAAAGGCTTCCCGATCCAGCGCCACTGGTATGCCGTCTACCCGGCGGGTCGGCAGATTTCCGTGGTCGCCCGCGCCTTCCTGGATTTCCTGCTGCAACAGCGAGGCGACTCGTCCTGCGCGCCGGGCGGCGGCAATCCATACTGCGGCAAGCCATGTCGCAAGGCTTGAGTGTCCTGCGTCAGGACAACCATGAAACACCTGGTTAATCCCAAATCGTTCAACAGGCGTCGCGCTTGCGGGCAGAGGGCGCCCTACAAATCGCCCAATGAAAAATTCCGGTAACTCAATGCACTGAATTTCCGCGCGCAAGCATGCCATTCGGGTATTTATGCCCCTTGTGTGCTCGCGGCGACCGTCCATGCCAAATCAATCGGCGTTTTATTCGTTGCGGCAGCTGTTGACGTTGCTTCTATTTATGCGTAACGTTCGCTACATGCTTGTAGATAACGTTACATGGCTGCTGATTATTCTCACCCTGCCCACGCAGAACGCCACGGCACGCATGCGCATCTGGCGCGGACTGAAAAGCCTGGGGTGCGCGGCGTTGCGCGATGGCGCCTGGCTGTTGCCGGAAACCCTCGCCACGCGCCCGGAGCTTGAGGCGCTGGCAGATGAAACCCGCGCGGCAGGCGGCACCGCATGGGTGCTTCGGCTGGACGCGGAGGATGCCCAGTCGGCCGCATTCCGGGGAATGTTTGACCGCAGTTCCGAATACGCCGATCTGTTGGCGGATATGGCTCACTTCGATCCGCTTGCCGAGAATGTCACGACCGCCAACAAGACCCTGAAGGCCTTGCGGCGCCGTTACGAAACCCTGGTCGAGCAGGATTATTTTCCAGGCACCGGCAAAGTCGAGGCGGAAGCGCAGCTGCTGACCCTGGAAGCCATGCTGACGTCCCGGCTCTCACCCAACGAACCGCATTCCCAGGACGGCCAGCCCGAGCGTCTTTCCCTCGCCGATTTTCAGAAGCAGACCTGGGCCACCCGGCAGGACCTGTGGGTGGACCGGCTGGCCTCCGCCTGGCTGATTCGCCGTTTCATCGACCGCAAGGCGCGCTTCGTCTGGCTGCAGCACGTCAAGGACTGTCCGGCGAGTGCGTTGGGATTTGACTTTGACGGCGCACATTTCACCCACATCGGGCATCGCGTCACCTTTGAGACCCTGCTGGCGAGTTTCGGACTGGAAAGCGATGCAGCCCTGATGCGTATTGGTGCCATCGTCCACGCGCTGGATGTGGGCGGCGAGGCGCCCGAAGCAGCGGGTGTCGAGACGCTGCTGAAAGGCCTGAAGGCACGCGTCCAGGATGACGATGTCCTGTTGAAGCAGGGCGGGCAGATGCTGGACGATCTGTACGCCGCTTTTGCCTCCCAATAATTCGAAGGAAACCATCTTGACCACCCCGACCGAACGACCCGCCCACCCCAGCTTCTGGGAGGCTTTCAGATACTGGCTGAAACTCGGCTTCATCAGCTTCGGCGGCCCCGCCGGGCAGATTTCGATCATGCACCAGGAACTGGTGGAAAAGCGCCGCTGGATTTCCGAACGCCGCTTTCTGCATGCGTTGAACTACTGCATGGTGCTGCCCGGCCCCGAGGCGCAGCAGCTCGCCATCTACATCGGCTGGATGCTGCACCGCAGCTGGGGAGGCATCGTCGCCGGCGTGCTGTTCGTGCTGCCTTCGCTGTTCATTCTGGCGGCGCTGACCTATGTGTATCTCGCCTTCGGCGACCTCACCTTCGTGCAGGGCGTGTTCAACGGCATCAAGCCGGCGGTGGTGGCCATCGTGGTATTCGCCGCCTGGCGAATCGGTTCGCGCGCGCTGAAGAACAATCTCCTGTGGGCACTGGCGGCCGCATCCTTCATCGCGATCTTTGCCCTGAATATCCCGTTCCCCTACATCGTGCTGGCAGCCGGCGTACTGGGTTTCATCGGCGGCAAGGTCTGGCCGGACAAGTTCAAGGTGGGCGGCGGCCACGGCGCCAGCGACAAATCCTACGGCCCGGCGCTGATCGACGACGACACGCCGCCCCCGGCCCACACGAAGTTCAGGCTCGGCCGGCTGCTGATCCTGACCGGACTGGTCGTCGCGCTGTGGGGCGCAGCCATGCTGCTGCTGCCCGCCGGCACGCTCAACGACATGGGGGTGTTCTTCACCAAGGCCGCGCTGGTCACCTTCGGCGGCGCCTATGCGGTGCTGCCCTACGTCTATCAGGGTGGGGTGGAGCACTACCAGTGGCTGACCGCCACCCAGATGATCGACGGCCTGGCGCTGGGCGAAACCACGCCGGGACCGCTGATCATGGTGGTCTCATTCGTCGGCTTCGTCGGCGCCTGGACCAGGGAAATCTTCGGCCCCGATGCCCTGTTTTTGGCCGGTTTCGCCGGCGCCAGCGTGGCCACCTTCTTCACCTTCCTGCCGTCGTTCCTGTTCATCCTGGCCGGCGCGCCGCTGGTGGAAGCAACCCACGGCGATCTCAAGTTCACCGCGCCGCTTACCGGCATCACCGCGGCGGTGGTGGGGGTGATCCTCAACCTCGCGCTGTTCTTCGGCTGGCACGTGATCTGGCCCCGTGCCAGCGAGGCGGCGCCATTCTCCGGCGGCGTCGAGTGGTTCTACGCCCTGATGTCCGTGGCGGCCTTCATCGCGCTGTGGAAATACAAGATGGACATCATGAAGGTCATCGGCGCCTGTGCGGCGGTCGGTCTTGCTTACACCTATATCATTTGAGGAGCGTGAAATGCCCTATGAACTGAAGCCCCTGTCCTGCAACCCGTCGGCCCTGAATGGTCTGTCGGAAAAACTCATCGTCAGCCATTGGGAGAACAACTACGGCGGCGCGGTGAAGCGCCTCAACGCCATCGAGCAGAAGCTGGCCGAATTGAACTGGGCTGCCGCGCCGGTGTTCGAGATCAACGGTCTCAAGCGTGAGGAGATGATCGCCAACGGCTCCATGATCCTGCACGAGGTCTACTTCGACTCGCTGGGCGGCGCCGGGGGCGACCCGGCTGGCGCGCTCAAGGCCGCCATCGAGCGCGACTTCGGTTCGCTCGACGCCTGGCGCGCCGAGTTTGCCGCCATGGGCAAAGCCCAGGGCGGCGGCTCCGGCTGGACGCTGCTCACCTGGAGCCCGCGCCGCGGGCGCCTGGTCAACGCCTGGGCGGCCGATCATGCCCACAACCTGGCCGGCGCCACGCCGCTGATCGCCCTGGACATGTACGAGCACAGCTACCACATGGACTTCGGCGCCAAGGCCGGCGCCTATGTCGACGCCTTCATGCAAAACCTGTCGTGGGCCGCTGCCGAGACGGCCTTCGCCAAACTGGGAGCCTGACCATGGAACGCACCATCAAACCCGATACCCTGAAAAACGAACTGGCCGGCAAGCTGATCCTCGATGTGCGCCGTGTCGCCGACCGCGAGGCTGCGCCCGCGCACCTGCCCGGCGCGCAATGGAAGAATCCGGAGCAGCTTGCCGAGTGGATCGACAGCCTGCCGAAAGACCAAGACATCGTGCTCTATTGCGCACGCGGCGGCTCGGTGTCCAACAGCGTGGTTGATGCCCTGCAAGGCAAGGGCCTCAAGGCCCGCTTCATCGAAGGCGGCATCGAGGGCTGGAAGGCAGCCGCCGGCGAGGTCGTCGGATCATGAAATGGGTGACCCGCGAGCGGCCCAAGATCGACCGCATTGCGTGTCCCTGGCTGATCGCCCGGTTCATCGACCCGGCAGCCGAGTTTCAGTATGTTCCAGCCGCCGACGTGCTGACCATCGCGAAGGAAACCGGTGCCATTCCCTACGACATCCCGGGTGTGGAATACGGCCATCGTGGCGAGCTTTGCAGCTTCGACGCCTTCCTCGACAAACACGCTCTCGATGACCCTGCACTGCGGCAACTCGCGGTGATCGTGCGCGGTGCGGACACCGGCCGTCTCGACCTCGCGCCGGAGTGTGCCGGCCTGCTCGCGCTCTCGCTCGGCCTGTCGAAAAACTTCGCCGACGACTACGCGATGCTGCGCCAGGGCATGGTGATATACGACGCGCTGTATGCGTGGGCAATGCATGCCCAGGGCGAGCGTCACACCTGGAGCGGCCCTGGCTGATTGGTCCAGGCTGCGGTTTGGGCTGCGCCCGGTAGGGCGATAAACCGGTCCCTTCAGCAGATGCGCGGCAGCGGGTCGTCTTCCAGTTCGTCGAGGATGCGGCGACCGCCGAGCTCGGTTTCCAGGATGACCCTGCTGCCGCCGGCTTCGATACGGCCGATGATGCAGGCCGCCTTGCCTTCGGGCAGCAACTGCCAGCGCGTGAGGATGTCACTTGCCGTCGCCGCATCGGCCACCGCGACGACGCGGCCTTCGCAGGCCAGGTAATAGGGATCGTAACCGAGCATTTCACGCACCGACACGACTTCAGGGCATCAATCGGTGCACGGAGTGCACCCTACCGAACCACCTCGCCCCCGGTCGCACCCTCATCGTGTTCCTAATGAATTATCCGGGTTTATCGAACGCGGGTGATAATTACCCGAGGATAATTGCCTGCTCTGGCACGGGGCTTTGAAATCGCACGGAAAAACATGGTCATGAAACGTATCACCCCGAGCGGCTGGAAAACCATTCGTTTGTTTGCGCTGCTTTTTTTGTTCGTCACATCGCTCGCTCTGCTTGCCTATGGTTTGCGTATCGACCTTCTGGCCGCGGTGGTGTGGATGGGCGAGACGATACGGGAATCGCCTGTTCTGGGCGCCATCGTTTTCTTTCTGGCATCGGCCTGTTCGGTCCTGTTTCTCTTCCTCTCCAGCGTGCTGCTGGTCCCTTCGGCGATTCTGGCCTGGGGGAAGTGGGTGACCTTTCTGCTGCTCTCGGCGGGCTGGTTGTGCGGATGGATGGCGACCTATGCCATCGGCCGGTTTTTTCGCGACCGTGCGTTTGTCGAAAAGAAGCTGAACGAGCGATACATCAATCATTCCCCCTTTTTCCTGTCGGGGAAGCTCCCTTTTTCGTTCGTGCTGATCGTGATCAGCTCGCTTCCCGCCGA
>JAUPLV010000150.1 GCA_030836725.1 Pseudomonadota bacterium
GCCGCCCCCTCCCCAACCCTCCCCCGCTTGCGGGAGAGGGAGCAAACGCCACGCCCAAACCAATTGACGAGAGGGGGCAAACGCTAGGTCCAAACCAATCAATTGCCCGCGCCGAGCAGAGCGGACCGGTGTTCGCGGTCGACCCGGAGGCCGGCTTTCTTTACATGCGCTACACCGCGCGCACCCGCTCGATCGTTTGGAAATCCGACGCCGTCACCCGTGCCGCGGTCAAAACCCTGGCGGAGATTCTGGCCGGTTCGGAATATATCCTCACCGCCCGCCTGCGCCCCGGCATGGGCCTGATCTGCAACAACGTGCTGCATACCCGCAGCGCGTTCTCGGATTCGCCCGACCGCCGCCGCCTGCTCTATCGCGGGCGCTATTACGATCGCCTGCGGTTCGACCTGTCCCCGCGATAGCGGCGGCAGGTTAAAATAGCGATCGTCATTCTTCGGCCACCTGCCGTCATGCAGCTTCTCACTCTCGGGGTCAACCACCACACCGCGCCCCTCGCCATCCGCGAGCAGGTGGCGTTCGGCCCGGAAAAACTGGTCCAGGCCCTGCACGAGCTGACGCAAAGCCAGCGCGCCAGCGAAGCCGCCATCCTGTCGACCTGCAACCGCACCGAACTGTATTGCAACACCCCCTCTCCGGATGAGGTGACGCAATGGCTGGCCGATTTCCACCAGATCAGCCGGCACGAGCTCGCCCCCTATCTGTATGTTCTGCCCCGCGACAAGGCGGCGCAGCATGCCTTCCGCGTCGCCGCCGGACTGGATTCGATGGTGCTCGGCGAAACCCAGATACTCGGACAGATGAAGCAGGCGGTGCAGACCGCCAAGGACGCTGGCACCCTGGGCCTGCTGCTGCACAAGCTGTTCCAGCGCACCTTTTCGGTCGCCAAGGAGGTGCGCAGCAGCACGGAAATCGGCGCCAATTCGGTTTCAATGGCCGCCGCCGCGGTGCGCCTGGCGCAGCGCATCTTTCCCAGCGTCAAGGACCAGGCCTGCCTGTTCATCGGCGCCGGCGAAATGATCGAGCTGTGCATGACGCATTTCGCCGCGCAGCATCCGCGCCGCATGACCGTCGCCAACCGCACCGCCGAGCGCGCCCGCCCGCTGGCCGAGCGATTCGGCGCCGGGGTGATCCCGCTCACCGGGCTTCCCGACGAGCTCCCCGCCTACGACATCGTCATCACCTCCACCGCCAGCCCGCTGCCGATCCTCGGCAAGGGCATGCTCGAACGCGCGATCAAGCAGCGCCGCCACCGTCCGATCTTCATCGTCGATCTGGCTGTGCCTCGCGACGTCGAAGCCGAAGTGGCGGACATGAACGACGTCTTCCTGTACAGCGTCGACGACCTCGGCCAGGTGGTGCGGGAAGGCATGGATACCCGTGTGGCGCAAGTGGCGCAGGCCGAGGCCATCATCGAAGCCAGCGTGGAAAATTTCGTGCACTGGATGGAAGGCCGCGAACTGGTTCCTGTCATCCGCAGTCTGCGCGACGCCGCCGAACGCCATCGCCGCCATGAAATCGAAAAGGCCGAAAAGGCCCTGGCACGCGGCGACGACCCGCGCGGGGTAATCGAAGCCCTGAGCCACGCCCTCACCAACAAACTGCTGCACGCCCCGACGCATGCGCTCAATCACGCGCACAGCGACGAACGTGCGCAGTGCGCCCACTACATCACCCAGCTCTACGGGCTGCACCACGAATGAAGGCGAGCCTCGCCGACAAGCTCGCTCGCGCCGACGAGCGGCTTGAGGAACTGGACGCCCTGCTGTCGCAGCCGGAAATCGCCGGCAACATGGAAAGCTACCGCAAGCTCACCCGCGAACATGCCGACCTGACCCCGGTGGTCTCGCTCTATCGCCAGTACCGGCAGGTCGAAGCCGACCGGAAAACCGCGGGCGAGATGCTGGCCGACCCGGACATGCGCGAACTCGCCGAGGCCGAACTGGCCGACGGCGCCGCCCGCATCGCGCGGCTTGAAACCGATCTGCAAACCGCGCTGCTGCCTAAAGATCCCAACGACGAGCGCAACATCTTCCTTGAAATCCGCGCCGGCACCGGCGGCGACGAATCGGCACTGTTCGCCGGCAACCTGCTGCGCATGTACACCCGCTACGCCGAGCGCCAGGGCTGGAAGGTCGAAGTGGTGTCGGAGAACCCCGGCGAAGTCGGCGGCTACAAGGAAGCCATCGTCCGCATCGTCGGTCATGGCGCCTATTCGCGGCTGAAGTTCGAGTCCGGCGGCCACCGCGTCCAGCGCGTCCCCGAAACCGAATCGCAGGGCCGCATCCACACCTCGGCCTGCACCGTGGCGGTGATGCCGGAGGCGGACGAGGTCGGCGAAATCGACATCAACCCGACCGACCTGCGCATCGACACCTATCGCGCATCGGGCGCCGGCGGCCAGCACATCAACAAGACCGACTCGGCGGTACGCATCACCCATTTGCCCACCGGTCTGGTGGTCGAATGCCAGGACGACCGCTCGCAGCACAAGAACAAGGCGCAGGCGATGAGGGTGCTGGCCGCGCGCCTGAAAGACCGCGAAATCCAGGCGCAGCACGCCGCCGAGGCCAGCACCCGCAAAAGCCTGGTCGGCACCGGCGACCGCTCCGACCGCATCCGCACCTACAACTTTCCGCAGGGCCGCATCACCGACCACCGCATCAACCTGACGCTGTACAAGATCGACGCGATGATGGACGGCGACCTCACCGAACTGCTGGATGCGCTGGCCGCCGAGCACCAGGCGGAGTTGCTGGCAACGCTATCCGGTGAGGGGTAAGGCGTGAGCGGCGAGGCGGCGACGGCCACCGTCCTGCTCGACGAAGCCTCCACCCGCATCGCTGCCGCGCTCGGACTTGAAAAACGCGAGGCCCGGCTGGAAGCGCGGGTGCTCGCCGCCCAGGCCTGGCAAGTCGATCGCGCCTGGCTGATCGCGCATGGCTCCGATCCGCTGAGCGATGCGCAAGCCGCGCAATTCCAGGCGCTGTTGAGCCGCAGACTGGCGGGCGAACCGGTCGCCTACCTCATCGGCACCCGGGAGTTTTACGGCCGTCCGTTCCAAGTCTCGCCCGACGTCCTGATCCCGCGCCCCGATACCGAACTTCTGGTCGAACTGGCGCTGGCGCGGATTCCGCCCGATCAGGCGGTGGAGGTGCTCGATCTCGGCACCGGCAGCGGCTGCATCGCCATCACCCTGGCGCTGGAGCGTCCGCACGCGCAGGTCACGGCGGTCGACCGCTCCGCAGCAGCGCTGGCCATCGCACGCCGCAATGCCGGGATACTCGGCGCCCGTGTCGATTTTTTGCGCAGCGACTGGTTCAACGCCCTGATCGGACGCAGTTTCGACCTCATCGTCGGCAATCCCCCCTACATCGCCGCCGCCGATCCCCACCTGGCCAACGGCGACGTGCGCTTCGAGCCGCTGACCGCACTCGCCTCCGGCGTTGACGGCCTCGACGACCTGCGCAGCCTGACCGCCGCCGCCCGCGCCCATCTCAAGCCCGGCGGCGTCCTGCTGCTGGAACATGGCTACGACCAGGCGGACGCGGTCCAATCGCAGTTGCGGCAGCGCGGATTCCGCAACGTCCGGAGTTGGGCCGACCTGGCCGGAATTCTGCGCGTCAGCGGCGGCGAATGGCCGGAATGATTCGCCCCCGATCGAACCTGAAAATCGCCTTGGCTGAGACTTGACGCTCCCCGCGCCACGCGTATAATTCCCGAGCATTCCACTAAGGTATTATTCAGGAGCCCCGAAATGACCCCGCTAGACCGCATTCGTGACCAAGTCACCCACAACACCGTCGTGCTGTACATGAAAGGCACGCCCCAGTTTCCGCAGTGCGGTTTTTCGTCGCGCGCGGCGCAGGTGCTGCAGGCATGCGGCGTGAAGGATTTCCTGGCGGTGAATGTACTGACCGACCCGGAGATTTTTGAAAACCTGAAGTACTACGCCAACTGGCCGACCTTTCCCCAGCTCTACGTCAAGGGCGAGCTGATCGGCGGCTGCGACATCATGATCGAGATGTACCAGAAGGGTGAAATCCAGAAGTTGCTGGAAGAAGCGCAAGCCGCCTGACGCCGCACCCCAAATGCAAAAAAGCCGACTGCGTGTCGGCTTTTTTGTTGCTGTTTCATGCGCGCTTGCGGGTGGTCATTTTGTTTCGCCCGCCTCGTCTTCGCCATCCATTCCCAGTTCGTGAATCTTGCGCGTCAGCGTGTTGCGCCCCCAGCCGAGCAGGTGCGCGGCCTCGATGCGGCGGCCGCCGGTGTGGCGCAGCGCCACCTCGATCAGCGTTTTCTCGTAGGCCTGGGTGAGATCGTCGAGTATCGCCGCCTCGCCGCGCGCCAGCCTGGCGCTCGCTTCGACCGCCAGGCATTGCAGCCAGTCGCCCGCCGCTTGCGGCGCGGCGTTGTCCTGCATCAGGTCGGCCGGCAGGTCGCCCACTTCGACCACCTGGCCGGGCGCCATCACGGTGAGGTAATGACAGACGTTTTCGAGCTGGCGCACGTTGCCGTTCCACGGCAAATTGACCAGGGTCCTGAGCGCGGCTTCCGACACGCCTTTGGCTTCCATTCCCAGTTCGCGCGCGCTTTTCTGCATGAAGTGCCGCACCAGCAGGGGAATGTCCTCGCGCCGCTCGCGCAACGGCGGCAGCCGCAGGCGAATGACGTTGAGGCGGTGGAACAGGTCCTCGCGGAACAGCCCTTCGCGCACCCGCACTTCCAGATCCTGGTGGGTGGCGGCGATCACCCGCACGTTGACCTTGATCGGGGAGTGCCCGCCGACCCGATAAAACTGGCCGTCGGACAGCACGCGCAGCAGGCGGGTCTGCAGCTCGGACGGCATGTCGCCGATCTCGTCGAGGAACAGGGTGCCGCCGTCGGCCTGCTCGAAACGGCCGCGCCGTTGCGCCGCGGCGCCGGTGAAGGCGCCGCGCTCAT
>JAUPLV010000151.1 GCA_030836725.1 Pseudomonadota bacterium
ATGCTCTGCACATCCCCGGCTTCCGATACGCGCCGATCAGGGTAAAGAATCCGTTACAAAACAAAAAGCCCGCCCTGAAACAGGACGGGCTTTGGAGGCAAGAATGCTTACTGACGTTGGCGGCGCAGTGCAAGGATCGTCCCTATGGCCAGCAAAGCAGAGAGAAGGATCATGCCCCACTGCGAGAGTGTCGGAATTGGGGTTGCGGCAACCGGGGTCGAAGAAAAAACCACATTGTCCATCCCCCATGCAAAACCAGTCCCGGAAGTTGAGGTGAGCGTAACACTGTCGAATGCGCCCACTCCGGATATCGCTGCCGTATGCCAGGTTCCGGTACCCCCATTCGCGTCTGTCAAAGTGAATGACACCGAATGTACAGGCGTGGCGCCCAGAAACGCGGTGAGTGTAAAGTCATTGTTCCAGCCGTTTGCCAAGCCCACATCCATCGAGAAGCTTGTTACCGGAGAAGATAATGTGAATGTAGTGGCTGATCCAACGCCAGAGTTAACGCCCAAAAAAGCAGGGCCGTTGGTCCCCTCCAAATCCCAGTTTCCCGGGTCGCCGTTTGAAACTCCACCCATAACACCAATCGTGTCGCCCGAGATTGTGACCCCTGGATAATAGGACGTCGGGACGTATGTGTCTCCGTTAGCGCTCCACGCATCATCAAAAGCAAGAATATCCGCGTGAGCGGCGCCGAAAGACATTGACACAATCATCGCCAACGGCAATATAAACTTTTTAAGCACATTCATATAATTACTCCCTTTCCCTTTATAACAATGAAAACCCATAAAATTCTTCTGAATGCGGATTACGCCTGAATCGATTCCGATGATAGAGCATGGCCTCACCGAATCACCAAGGGCAACTCGGCAGCGGTCATCAGGGATCAAACAAGGGTAACCCGGAATTTAGTTCAAAGGCGCCGCTCGTTCATGCCGGCGTCGTGGGCAGCGTCCTTGCGCCAGGCAGCCAAACTTCACTCCGCCGTCAGCCCGCGCGCCAGATCCGCCTGGATGTCGGCCAGCGACTCCAGCCCCACGGCGATGCGCACCAGCCCGTCGCCGATGCCGGCCGCCGCGCGCTGCTCGGGCGTCATGCGGCTGTGGGTGGTGGTGGACGGATGGGTGATGGTGGTCTTGGTGTCGCCCAGGTTGGCGGTGATCGACAGCATTTTTGTCGAGTCGATCAGCTTCCACGCCGCCGTCTGGCCGCCCTTCAGTTCGAACGCGACGATGCCGCCGCCGGTTTTCTGCTGCGCCATCGCCAGTCGATGCTGCGGATGCGACGGCAGGCCGGGATACCACACGCGCGACACCTGCGGCTGCGTTTCCAGCCATTGCGCCAGGGCCAGCGCGTTTTTCGAGTGCGCCTCCATGCGCAGCGACAGCGTCTCCATGCCCTTCAGGATCACCCAGGCGTTGAACGCCGACAGCGTCGGGCCGGCGGTGCGCAGGAAGGTGTAGACGCCTTCCATCAGGGCCTGGCTGCCCAGCACGGCACCGCCGAGCACCCTGCCCTGCCCGTCGAGATATTTGGTGGCGGAATGGATCACGATGTCGGCGCCCAGTTCCAGCGGTTTCTGCAGCGCCGGCGAACAGAAGCAGTTGTCGACCGCGAGCCAGGCGCCGGCCTCGTGGGCGATGTCCGCCAGGGCGCGGATGTCGCTCACCTCGGTGAGCGGATTGGACGGCGACTCGACGAAGAACAGTTTCGTATTCGGTTTCACCGCCGCGCGCCATTCCGCCGGGTCGGTCGGCGACACGTAGGTGGTCTCGATACCGAAACGGCCGAGGATGTTGGTGAACAATTGAACCGTCGAGCCGAAGATCGAGCGCGAGGCGACGACGTGCTCGCCCGCCTTCATCAGCCCCATCACGGTCGCCAGGATCGCCGCCATGCCGGAGGCGAACGCCACGCAGCGCTCGGCGCCTTCGAGCGCGGCCAGCCGCGCTTCCATCATCTGGACCGTCGGGTTGGTGAAGCGCGCGTAGATCGGCCCGGGCTGCTCGCCCTTGAAACGCGCCGCCGCTTCGGCCGCGCTGCCGAACACGAAGCTGGAGGTGAGGAATATCGCCTCGGAGTGTTCGTTGAACTGGCTGCGCACCGTGCCCGCACGCACCGCCAGGGTTTCAAGATCGTATTCGTTGTCCATGCGCGTCAGTTGCCGGTTGCCAGGTTGAGATCGAGTTGCTGGGTCGACAGCGCCGACGGCGGCGGGGTTTCGCCGTTGCGCACGGCCTCGACGTAATTCAGGTACTCCGGGGTGATGTCGCCGGTGATGTAGCGGCCATCGAAACACGAGGTATCGAAGTCGAGAATCGCCGGGTTGCCGGCGCGGACCACCTCGACCATGGCATCGAGATCCTGATAGATCAGCGCATCGCAGCCGATCTCGCGCGCGATTTCCTGATCGGTGCGGCCGTTGGCGATAAGTTCGTCGCGCGTCGGCATGTCGATGCCATAGACGTTGGAGAAGCGCACCGGCGGCGAGGCCGAGGCGAAATACACCTGCGCGGCGCCGGCATCGCGCGCCATCTGCACGATCTCGCGGCTGGTGGTGCCGCGCACGATCGAGTCGTCGACCAGCAGCACGTTCCTGCCCTTGAATTCCTCGGCGATGGCGTTGAGCTTCTGCCGCACCGATTTCTTGCGCAGCGCCTGTCCCGGCATGATGAAGGTGCGGCCGATGTAGCGGTTCTTGATGAAGCCTTCGCGGTACGGCACGTTGAGGTGGTTGGCCAGCTGCAGCGCCGAGGGGCGGCTGGTGTCGGGAATCGGGATGACCACGTCGATCTTCAGATGCGAAAACTCGCGCTTGATCTTTTCGGCCAGCGACACGCCCATCGCCAGCCGCGTGCTGTAGACCGAAACGCCGTCCATCACCGAGTCGGGCCGGGCCAGGTAAACGTATTCGAAGATGCAGGGATTGAGCGCCGCCTTGTCGCTGCACTGGCGGCTGTGCATCTTGCGCTGATAATCGACGAACACCGCTTCGCCCGGCGCCACGTCGCGCAGCAGGCTGAAGCCCAAGGTATCGATCGCCACACTTTCCGAGGCGACGATGTACTCGTGCGGCGTGACCTGATCGTTGATGCCGATCACCAGCGGGCGGATACCGTGCGGATCGCGGAAGGCCAGCAGGCCGTAGCCGGCGATGAAGGCCACCACCGCATAGGCGCCCCTGCAGCGCGCATGCACGCCCGAGACGGCGCCGAAAATCGTATCCAGATTCAGCTGCCGCCCGGAGGCGCGCACCTGCAGTTCATGCGCCAGCACGTTCAGCAGCACTTCGGAATCCGAATTGGTGTTCACATGACGCAGATCGGAACGGAACAGCGATTCCTTCAGTTCCTGGGTGTTGGTGAGGTTGCCGTTATGGCCGAGCACGATGCCGTACGGCGAGTTCACATAAAACGGCTGCGACTCGGCCGACGACGAGGCGCTGCCGGCGGTGGGATAGCGCACATGCGCCACCCCCATGTCGCCCAGCAGATTGCGCATGTCGCGGGTGCGGAACACGTCGCGCGCCAGGCCCTGTTCCTTGTGCATGTGAAAACGGCTTTCTTCCGCCGTCACGATGCCCGCCGCATCCTGCCCGCGATGCTGCAACACCATCAGCCCGTCATACAAAAGCTGATTGGCCGCTGAATTGGAAACGACTCCGATTACCCCGCACATGCTGTGCACCCATTTATAAGGTTATTCAAAACGAACATACTTCGCCACGTTTGCAGGCAACAGCGGCAAGATGCCCAGCGCCATTGCCTGCAAGCTGCCTGACAGAGCGGCCTGCTTCCAGAAATCGGTGCGCGGCAGCGAAGTCAGCCCCGCCGCCAGCGTGAAGCCCACCAGAATCACCAGGCCTTTTGCAAAACCGATGATTCCACCCATCACCTTGTCGGCACCGCCCAGGCCCACCGCCTTGACCAGCGACGCCAGGGCATGACCGAGCAATAGCACGCCGATCAATACCACCAGAAATATCAACACAAATCCGGAAAAGTACCGGATCGCGGGGTTTTCGATACCGACCGGCAACAGCGGTGCCGCCATCGACGCGCCCCATTTCCCCGCCAGAAAGGCCAGCCCCCAGGCCGCCAGCGAAAACAACGTGTCGATCATCCCGCGCATCACGCCGCGAACCACGGTCAGGACCAGAACCAGCACCACGATGATGTCGAACACGGTCATTGAGCAAGGAGCACCTGACCGGTCATGCCATTTTCGGCCAGCTTCACCGCCGCCGCCACCGCCGCTTCGCGCGTCGCATAGGGCCCCACCCGAACACGCGTGAGCGGGCCGGCCTTGTCGCTATAGGCGGGCAGGCCGGCTTTGGCTGCGCGCGTCAGCAGTTCTCGCGCCTTGCCGGCATCGGACAGGGCGGCCAGTTGCACCACGAACGCCTCGCTGCCGGCGGATGCCTTGGCCGGCTGCGTCGGTTTCGGCGTGGGTTTCAGCGCGGACTTGGGGGGCGGGGCCAGGGGCTTCGGCTTGACCGGATCGGGCCTGGGGGCGGACTTGGCAGCAGCCGGAGGCTGGACGAGCCGGGGCTCGGGCCGGGCTACAGGCTGGGGAGTGGATGGCGGCGGCGGCGGCGCGACGACGGGCGGATCTTCCCGACCCTGTTCCGCAGGGGGCACGGAATCCGGCGCGGTCGTCATGCGGACGGCCAGCGGGCCGGCCGGAGGCGGTTCGTCTTCGAGCAACAGCGGCAGCAGGATCACCGCCAGCAGGGTCAGCGCAACCGCTCCGATCAGGCGGCGCCGGGCACGGTTTTTGAGATCATCTTCACTGCTGGGTAGCGTCATGGTCGAGCACGGCGGCAACGGTATAGAACGAACCGAAGACCAGGATTCTATCACCTTCACGCGCCGCACTTTGCGCCGCGCGCAGCGCTGTGTTCACATCCGCCTGCACG
>JAUPLV010000152.1 GCA_030836725.1 Pseudomonadota bacterium
ATTGGGCGACCTGGCGAAACAATTGATGCAGGCTTTATCCGAGCGGAAGATTCAACTGGAGCGGGTTGCCCAGCAATCAGAGGCATAACCTAAGCAGCCGGTACCCCCTTCATTTCAGAAAAAAACGTCGCCTGTATGTTGAATTTCTAATAACTCTCCGAGTCCTGTCTTTACTTCAACCCGTTCGCCATCTTCTCCACGTTCATCTGAAGTGTTTATGGCTTGAACCTTCGCCACCACAGCTACGCCATTGTTGAAACCGGAATCGGCGAACAGCTTGGGATGCTTCGCAAGGAATGGGTCAATGAGCGCCTTTGGTGCATGAAGAGAAAGCCTCAGCTCAGTGGTAAACATGGGCTCTGAAGTAAACAGGCCTCTCTCCATGAGCACCAGATAGTCGCCTCCAACTCCCGATGATATGTCCTTGATTGAGCCTATAAACAGAATGGGCCGCTCACCTTGCCAGAGTTGTTCCAGCTCAATGGTGAGAACAGGTGACATGCGATAGTTCTCATCTTTGCTCAAACGCTTGTCCCAATCTGTAACCGCGTTTCTGTTCGCCGCCATGTTCGACACGACTGTTTTGGTTTCCTGTTTCACACGGTGTGTCTCTGCTCTCTGTGCGTCGCGTTTCGCTCTGTCGTCAAGAAGCTTGTTCACGACAAATACGCCGATTGCGACGGCGACGACAATCCATATGAGCTTGGTTATTTTCATCGATCAAAACACATAACAGTTATTCAAGAGATCCATGGGTCCGGACGTTTTTCAATATAGAGATAGCGCATATTTGCCACCCCAAGAAAGCGGCGAAATATGAACCGGCCAGACGGATTTGCAGCCGACTCCCTTCAAGTCCAACAGGACTGCTAGCGATAGTCCCGGGTCATTCCGTCAGGGTGCCGAATCGCGCCTGCGCCAGTTCGGCCGCACGGATGACGGCGCGCGCCTTGTTAAGCGTTTCCAGCCATTCGTTGTCGGCCACTGAATCTGCGACGATGCCGGTAATCAAAGGGGCCGTGCTCGAATTGTTTATCAGCCAGTTTCACTCCGCTCCATCTCCGAAACTGCAGCCTTCGCTGGTAAGCCAGACCGGCTCAGGGAGAATCAAAGGTTCGGAGTAAAACTGGCTGCACTCCAAGCATTCTAACGCCGGAAACCAGACACCCCAATTTTAAGAATGACCGCTATCTGCCGGACAGGCTTCTCTTACGCCAAACGGATAATATGGTTCAGGCACTCGCACACGTTAGCGCATCGGGCTTCATTTCAGCCCCTTCAGCAAATCTCCATACCGGCGCAGCACATCATTGACCCGCTTGTATGCCTCGACGCATCCCGCTGAGCGTTCCCCGTGCTTCGTCGAATTGCCTGCCGACGCAGCCTTACCTTCCGGCGTCTTTGGCCCGGTCGAGCGATCCCAAGGTCGCCAGCTCCTTATCAGCGCCGCCTGCCGTTGCCGTTCCTCGATTGTCCAGTGTCGGGCCATGCTCTACCCCATCGGTTAATAGTTCGTTTGATTGAATTGTTTTTTCCTCGCGTGCGCGGGGCGGGCTGGCCGGTACGCCGTTGTTCACCTGTTGCGGCCCGTTGGCGATGTTGGCTTGCTTCGCATACACAATCGGCGGGTTCTTGATCGCCGCCAGCGTTTCCAGCGTAGCCCGGCATTGGCTTTGCGCCCGCAGCGCCATCCGCATATTTGACTCGAACCCCGGTACTTGGTCACAACTCATCCCGCGCTCCGCCAGTCGTGCGAAAAGGCTTTGCAGCGCCGTCGCCTGATTCATCAGCATGGCCTCGGCGTTCGATAGGTCACCGCGATTCACTGCCGCCGCCTGGTCGCGCAATTGATTCATCAGCGAAGGAACGTCGATGCTATCCCAGTAGCCGGACTTCCTCTCAGCACCCCTCATGACGCGAAGCGCGGCCATTTCGTTTGACGTATAGGATGCGGTGAGCTTTCTCGCCTTCTCTGCTTCGCTATCGCCGTGTTCAAGCTTGAGCGACGCCTCCTTGCGGGGGAATCTCGCAGCGGCGGGTGCCGCCGGTTTCTTCGATTTAATTGCCATATTTAATTTCCTTCAGTTGTTCAATTTCTTTCAGATGAGGCCAGCGTTCCCGCCCTGGTCGCGCGTCTGGATCATCCGCGCCCGGTGCATAGCCTTCGCAGCGCCGGGGAATATCGCGGACTGGCTCATAGTCCCGATTCGCCACGATTTCATCCCGCCGTGCTGCAAGACAACGCCTCTCATCCAGATTCGCGCACTGGTCGCAGGTGCGCCGGTCATCGGGGAAAGGATCGGGATCGGGTGCGTCGCTCCCGCTGTTGCTGTTTTGTGGGGTATCAGGGGTATCAAGGGTGCAAGCCTGTATTAGCGCGGGTTTCGCTGATACCTCGCTTGGGTTGCACGGGGTATCAGGGGTATCGGCCCGTCGTTCCAGCCTCACCAGCAGATCAGCCAGCGCCATGATCGCCCCCCAGCTTGTCCGCCTGGACAGGATAGAGCTTCACCCCGCGCCCGCCGACGCGGTAGAACCGTGCCCGCTTCCCGTCCGCGCCAGGTGCGGGCAGCGCTCCGGATTCCTGCAACGCATCCAGCGCGCGGGCAAAGTCAAATCCCTTCAACGCTTCGCGCATTCCGTCCGCTGTGAAAAGATATTCCCGGCCTTCCGTGGCGTCGCGCCACCAGCCTGCCCGGTCGCGGGTCTGTGTCTCGCCATTGTGGTCAGCATCCGAAAAGCGCCCGTCGCCGTGCCGCTCGATAAAGCCGGAAACCCTGTCCAGGATTTGCCGCCGTTCGTCGTTGCCACGTCCGCGCGCGGATCGCCAAACCTTGAAGCCTTCCGCCGCTGCCTTGATCGCCTCGCCTTCCGGCCATCCGGTGATGCCGTACTCAGTCGCCATTTCACCCGCCAGCGCCAGCAGGGCGAAACGTCCCGCCGCGCGCTTGTCCTGCCCCTCGCCACCCTCGGCGGAAAACTCGGGCAGCGCCTTGAACCGTTCCAGCAGGGCGCAAAAGTCTTGCCCGTCGCGTGTCAGCTTTTCAAGGAATGCGCGCCCGGCGTATCCGTGATGCGTTACCGATGCCCGCTTGATCGCGTCGGAAAACGCCGTGCCGCTCGGCAGGTCGTGCAAGGTGTCCCACGCGCCATAAACCCGCGCCGCCGGCATATCCAGCAGCCGCACCGCTTGCCCCGCCTTCGCCCGGTGTCCGCCTTCCTGCATCGTGGTTGCAATGGTGCGTTCGCCAGTCGATAGAACGAAACAGCGCCAGCGTGTGATGACCCGCGCGCTTCCCGTCCGCCCGGCGCGCTGCTTGCCGCGCCCGTTACCCAGGGCGTAGACAATCGCGCCGACTTCCTTCGGGTCGCATTCGCTGATTTCATCCAGGGCCAGCAGGCAATCATTGAACAGCGCCGCCGCGCCTTCCATGCCGTTCGCCGTTGCCCGCCAGCTTCGCCGGTAATTCGCGCCGCCCCAGACCGAACAGCCCGCTTCCAGCAAGGTCGTTTTGCCGGTTGAAGAATCGCCCACGAAATGCACCCCGCCGCCCTCGGCATTGCAGCGCGCCAGCAGGGGCGCGGCAAAGGATGCGGACAAGGCCAGCAGCAAAAGCGGATTGCCAACAGCGCGCGCCGCGATTTCGGCCTGCCACCCCGCAAGCGTTCCGGCCTTGGTGTGCTCATCGTGCCCGCGCTCGCCACTCTGAAAAATCACGCCCGAAGCCTTCGCCCCGATTACCGTATCCGGCAACACAAAGGAATCGTCGCACCAGCCGACTTGCAGGGCGCACCGCATCCGCCGCTTGGGTGGCTTGGCTTGCAGGTAATTCGCCAGCAGGGTTTTTGCCGTCGGGTCGATTTCCACGCCCATCGCCAGTAGTTCGCCGCGCAAGTCATCACCGCCAGCCTTGAGTAGTTCCATCGGCATAGCCCATTCGCGCCAGCGCCCCAGCGTGTTTTTGAATCGCAGCAGCCGCCCGAAGTTGTTGTCCTGTCCGTCGAAAGTCACGGCCTCGATATGCAGGAGGGAACACACGCGGGTTTCCGTCAGTGCCGGGGGTGCTTCACCTTTGCCGGGCTTGATGCCGAAATACCAGACGCCGGGTTGATACTTTCCGCCGTTGTGTTCCAGCCAGTCATCAAACACGCGATAGCATGGGCGCGCATCCGTGCCGGGTATCTTGCTTGCGTCTGATACCGCTGATACCCCGGCAATATCCGCAGGGGTATCAGCAGAAAGCCCGTCGTTATTGGCGTGCACCCCTGATACCTCTGATACCCCGGTTTTTATCAATGCCGCATTCGGTTCGCCGGTTTCGTTGTCCGTGTGAATCAGGCTCGCCAGATCGCCCGGTGTTGCGTTGTGGGTGTCGGGTTGATCCTCACCCATCGCCGAAACCGCCGCGCTTGCTATGGCGCGCTTCACGGCTTCCAGCCCGGACAGCGCCGCCATGTCGTTAAAGTCTGTGTGGCTCATGCTGCCACCCCCGCAAAGTCAGGGATGACCAGCAACCCGCCCACCGCGCGCGCCGCCTCGGTTGCCTTCGTCAGTCCGGGATTGCCGGGAGTGTGGCTGTCATCATCCGCGCACAGAATCAGCGGCAAGTCGGGGAATTTCTCCCGCATCGTCACCGCCACCGCAAGCAAGTTTCCAGCGTTGAAAGCCACCGCCACCGGGTAGCCTGTCGCCTCATGGATCGTTGCGCCCGTTGCGAAGCCTTCCGCGATGCACAGCGCGTCCTTGGGGTTGCCGATGCTGAAATAACAGCCAGCCACCCGCCCGCCAGTCAGGAAACGCTTATCGCCATCCGCGCCGATGAATTGCAGCGAATGCAGCACGCCATCCGCCCGCATCGGGATGACCAATTTCCCCTGGTGCAGCCGTGCACCGTGCGCCTTGATGCC
>JAUPLV010000049.1 GCA_030836725.1 Pseudomonadota bacterium
CGAGCAGGTCGGTATCGATCGCGGCAACCTGGTCGGTGCGGTGGTCGCGCAGGACGCGATTGATTTCAGCGAGGGCTTCCGGCACGTAATCGCCCTGGATCCAGTAGGGCAGGTCGAATTTTTCGCCGGTATGCAGGTTGTTGAAGCCCAGGCGACGCTCGGGCGCGGCCAGCAACTGGCCGGAGAATGCCGGTAACGGCAGGGCGGCGGCGAGCAAGCCCAGTTTGAGAAAATTGCGTCGGCTGATGGTGTGGTTCACGGCGTTCCTTTCAATCCCGTGCGCGTCTGGCGGCCCACTTCCCGGGCAAGGCCTTCCTGCGCTGCGATCACTGCATCCACCCTGAGCCAGTCGATGTCCTGGCTCAAGCCATTGGCTTCAGCCATGTCGCGGACCGTCTGCGCCGGGTCGACGCCCTTGTTGTAGATATCCTGATGGACTTCGAGCAGGATGCGGCCGTCCTCGGTGGCCGCCAGCAACACGGGCTGGTAGACAAGGATGCCGGTGTGTCCGACCGCCACCCGGTCAAAAAGTTCGGCGATATCGTCGGGATGCAGGCGGATGCAGCCATGGCTGCGGAAATGGTACACGCTGGAAGGCGCGATGGTGCCGTGGATGCCGTAGCCCCCCAGGCTGAGCCCGAGCCAGTGGGCGCCCAGCGGATTGTCGGGTCCGGGGGGGACTTCCTGCAGCACGGCTTTCCCTTCGCGGCGCATTTCTTCCTGGATCGAGACCGGCACTTTCCAGGTCTTGCTCTTTACCCGCGAGAGGATCTTGAATTCTCCCTTCGGCGTCGGCCAGGAGGGCTTGCCGAGGCCAACCGGATAGGCGGCCAGCAGTTTGCCCTGGCTGAACTGGAACAGCATGCCTTGCGGGATGTTGATCAGGATGCCGTCGTCGAGCATCGCCGGAACGATGTGGGGGTTGTATATGAGGAAGCGCTGGCCGGGATGAATGAGCGCCTCGTAGGGAACGGCATTTCCCTGCGCCAGCAGTGTCGGCGGGATGCCGAAACGGGCGCCGATGGCGATCAGGAAATCGCCGGGCTGAACGATATATACACTGTCGCCGCCTGCCACCTGGCGAGAAAGCGGCGGCTGATCGTTCGCCAGCGCGGCAAGGCTGAAGCCCGCGAGGAGGCAGGCGAAAAGGCGGCATGCATGGGGCATCATCAGGTCGGTTTTCTTCAAGGTGATATCCAGGTCGCGTTCTTCACGCGGCGACGTGATGATTTTAGCCTTCAATCCGGATTGTTTGCGGGATGCGCCGCGGACCCGTTCCGGCACAGCCTGGAGGCCATCGGGAATCCCGGCCCTTCGGATACATTTCGTTACATTTTCATGCCCGCCGGACATCCGCGGGTTACATCGTTTCTCCAGAATGCGTTGCATGCCGTACCCGTTCAGGTCCGGCTGTTCTTATCAACGTCTCGAAAGGAGATAGCAATGAAATCGAATCAAGGTTCCTTCATGAAACGCGCCGTGCTGGCGGGACTGATCGCAGGCAGCGGCATCCTGGCGGCGTCGGCCTATGCCGTGTCGTCGGACCGGGCCGGCGACAAGCCGCGTTGCGAGTCGCGCCAGACGCAGAAGGGCGATGCCGGCCGGGAAGGCAAGCGGGATGCGCATCTGGCCGGGCTGAAGGAGAAGCTCCAGCTCTCCGCCGAGCAGGAAGCGGCATGGAATGCCTTTGCCGGGGCAGCCCAGCCCGGCCAAGACATGGACCGCAAGGCCATGCGCGGCGAGTTCGAAAAGCTGAGCACGCCCGAGCGTATCGATCGGATGCAGGCCATGGCCGAGAAGCGCCACGCGCTGATGGCGGAGCGGGCCGAGACGATCAAGGCCTTCTACGCGCAACTGACGCCCGAACAGCAAAAGGTGTTCGATGCCGAGGCCATGCCCAGGGACCATCAGGGCGGGCATCATAAGCATCTCCGTCATTCCTGAGACAAGCGGCTTGTGAATATGTGGGCGGGAAACCGCCCACATTTTTTTGTGGCGCGGCACCACGATCCTGGAGCCCGATCACTTCAATACATCCTTCAGCGGCGCGCGTCGGCGCCAGAACTGGAAACGATTCCGCCCGCCCCATCGACAGGCGATGCCGCGCATCGGGTCGGCCAGGGTGAAGGCCTGGCCGGTTCGAAGCAGCGCATGCAGATGGTTTTCGATCTGGCGTATCGCCTCGCGCCAGCCAAAGGCGTCGCCCACCCGGCTGGATGCAACGAGGGTGTCGATCACGGCGATGCCGGCATGTTCGTCGCTGGATCGATCTGGCGCCGGCGCCAGGCCGGCGCCGGCAAAGCGCGCCAGCGCGACGATTTCCGGATTGCTGCTGGCGACCCGCAGGCTGCTGGAGCCCGGTTTTGGCAACAGCCCGCCCCCCCATAGCCACAGCGAATTCACCGGCAGGGCGCCGCGCGCTTCGCGTGCCTGGTTGACCGGATGATCGTGCAGCAGCATCTGCAGTTCGTTCATCAAGGCACGAAAGCGCTGCGCGTCGCGACCGCGCGGCAGCAAGGGGTCGATATCGCGCCCCGCGGCGCATGACAGCGGCGTGGTCGCGAGCTGCGGCGGCTCGGGCAGGCGCAGATACCAGCGCTGTGGCCGCACCGGGCGGGGGCTGAAGGCGGCGCCGAAGTGGGCGTGGATGCTGGTTGTCAGCGCATCGGCTTCGCTCTGGCCGAGATCGAGTGTCGCGCTGTCGGCCAGCACGATACGGTCCCGCATCACGCTCAGGTGGACCGGGTCGGCGCGCAGCCAGTAGGCGGATTCCGCGTGCCCGCCATCGGCTTCAAGCGTGATCGGGGCGATGGGCCAGTCCTGCTGCCGCTCGATGCCGAGCCGTTCGCACAGGTAAGCCTCGACGCCGTCGGTGGTGCAGGCCTGGCGGGCGCCGCGCGTCAGCACGGTTTTCAGCGCGGGCAGGCGCAGATCGTGCGCCGCCGTTTCCAGCAGGCGCGCCGTCGGAAACAGATGGGGAATGACCAGCAGCATGCGCCGAGTGTAGCAAAGCGGATTGGTTAGAATGGCGGTCATGCGCCAGCTTTTCCATGAAATCACCGTCGCCACACGCGGCAAGGGGCTCTACGCCTTCACCCCGCGGGTGCGCGACTGGGTGCGGGCCAGCGGGATTGGCCGGGGCCTGCTCACCCTGTATATCCGTCACACCTCGGCCAGCCTGCTGATCCAGGAAAACCATGACCCGAGCGTGCGGACCGACCTGGAGCGATTCCTGTCGCGGCTGGCGCCGGAAGGCGACCCGGTTTACGAGCACACCCTGGAGGGCGCCGACGATATGCCGGCGCATATACGGGCGGCTCTGACCCAGACCCATCTGTCGATTCCGGTTGCCGACGGCGGCCCGATGCTGGGCACCTGGCAGGGTATTTACGTGTTCGAGCATCGGCGCGCGGCACAGACGCGCAGCGTGCTGCTGCACCTGCTGGGCGAATAGCCGGCTGTGGCATACTCGATACATTCATTCAGCGAGTCCTGTTTTGCTTCCCTTTGAACTTCTGGTCGGCCTGCGCTACACCCACGCCAAGCGCCGCAATCATTTCATCTCCTTCATTTCCGTCGTGGCCATGGCGGGTATCGCGCTGGGGGTGATGGCGCTGATTGTCGTGCTGTCGGTGATGAACGGTTTTCAGGAGGAGTTGCGTACCCGCATTCTCGGCGTGGCGGCGCATCTCGAAATCAGCGGCCCGGCGGATCGCCTGTCCGGCTGGAGCGAAGTGCTGGAACAGGCGAAGCGGAACACCGAAGTCGTCTCCGGGGCGCCGTACGTCAGCGCACAGGGGATGCTGGCCAACGGCGACATCGTTCGCGGCGCGATCATCCGCGGGGTGCTACCGGAGCTGGAAAGCGGGGTCGCCGATTTTTCCCGCTTCATGAAGGCCGGAAAACTGGTCGACCTGCAGCCGGGCGAATTCGGCATCATCCTCGGCGGCGAACTGGCCCGCCTGCTGAACGTGTATCCCGGCGACAAGCTGGTGCTGCTGACGCCGCAGGGCAACATCACGCCGGCCGGAGTGATGCCGCGCGTCAAGCAGTTCACCGTCACCGGCATCTTCGAGGCCGGCATGTTCGAATACGATTCCGGCCTTGCGCTGATTCATCTGCGGGATGCGCAGAAGCTGCTGCGGCTGGGCGAAGATGTTTCGGGGGTGCGGCTGAAGCTGCACGAACTGTTCCGCGCGCCCCTCGTCACCCGCGATCTGTCGCAAACGCTGAACGGCCACTACTACATCACCGACTGGACGCAAACCCACGCCAATTTCTTCCGCGCCGTGGCAATCGAAAAACGCATGATGTTCCTGATCCTGCTGCTGATCGTCGCCGTCGCCGCGTTCAATATCGTCTCCACCCTGGTGATGGCGGTGACCGACAAGCAGTCCGATATCGCCATTTTGCGCACCCTCGGCGCCCGGCCCGGTTCGATCATGAAAATCTTTATCGTCCAGGGCGCCTTCATCGGCGTCTTCGGCACCGTGCTCGGGGTGGCGAGCGGGGTGCTGCTGGCGCTGAATCTCGAAACCATCGTGCCCGTCATCGAGCGCATGGCGGGCATGGACCTGTTCCCGGCCGACATTTATTACATCAACGAGTTGCCGTCCAAGCTCGACTGGAGCGACGTGGGCCTGATCACCGGGATCTCGCTGCTCATCAGCCTGGCCGCGACGCTGTATCCGAGCTGGCGCGCGTCGCGGATCAATCCGGCGGAGGCGCTGCGCTATGAGTGAGGTCGTGTTGAGCTGTGCCGGGCTGGGCAAGACGTTCCGCCAGGGGAGGACCGAAGTGCCGGTGCTCGGCAGCGTCGATCTGGACATCCATGCCGGCGAATCGCTCGCCATTGTCGGCGCGTCGGGATCGGGCAAAAGCACGCTGCTGCACCTGCTGGGCGGGCTCGATACGCCGACCACCGGAAAAATCACGCTGATGGGGCGCGACCCCTTCGGGATTTCCGAGGTCGAGCGCAGCGACCTGCGCAATCGCGCGCTCGGCTTCGTCTACCAGTTCCACCATCTGCTGCCGGAGTTTACCGCGCAGGAGAACGCCGCCATGCCGTTCCTCATCCGCCGCATGAACCGGACCGAGGCGCTGGCCCGCGCCGCCGCGATCCTCGAGGAGGTCGGCCTCGGCCATCGTCTCGACCATCGCCCCGGCGAGCTCTCCGGCGGCGAACGCCAGCGCGTTGCCATTGCCCGCGCCCTGGTCACGCAACCCGCGTGCATCCTTGCCGACGAACCGACCGGCAACCTCGACCGCCACACCGCCGATGCGGTGTTCGACCTGATGCGCGAGCTCAACCGCAAGCACCGGACCAGCCTGGTCGTCGTCACCCACGACACCGGGCTGGCGGCGCGAATGGACCGGCAGATGCGCCTGGTCGACGGACACCTGCAGCCGGTCTGAGCTCTCGGCGCGATGCGGCTCATCCTCATCGCGTTCTGTCTGGGAATCTGGCTGCTGCAGCAGCAAGCGGCCTTGCCGCCGACGCGCTGGTTGTGGGCGCTGCCTTTGTTGTCCGGCATTCTGCTGCTGCCGCGCTTCACCCATCCGCCGTCCGAAATCATGCGCCTTGGCGGGGTTGCCCTGCTGTCCGTCGCGCTGGGCTTCGCCTGGGCAGCCTGGCGGGCCGATGCGCGGCTTGCCGAACGGCTGCCCGATCACTGGCAGGGCGTCGATGTCGAAATCGTCGGCGTGGTCAGCGATCTGCCGCATGCCAATGTGCGTGGAGAGCGCTTCGTATTCGATGTCGAGCGGGTGCTGACGCCGGGGGTGTCTGCAATCAGGCGCGTTCAGCTTACCCGCTACTGGCCGCGCGGCGCCGATCCGCGGCCGACGATCCATGCCGGCGAGCGCTGGCAATTCACCGTGCGCTTGAAGCGTCCCAATGGCACCCACAATCCGCACGGCTTCGACCTCGAGGCATGGATGCTGGAGCGCGGCATCGCCGCATCCGGCTACGTTCGCGAAACGCCGCCGCCGCAGCGCCTCGATGCCCGTGCCGCAACGCCGGCAGCGTGGATCGACGCCGCCCGCGAAGGAATCTGCAGCCGGATTTTCGCCACCCTGGACGATGCGCCGTATGCCGGGGTCATCAGCGCGCTGGTGATCGGCGATCAGCGCAGTATTCCGCATCCGCAATGGCGCTCGTTCACCCGTACCGGGGTCAATCATCTGCTCTCCATCTCGGGGCTGCACGTCACCATGATTGCCGCATTGGCCGGCTGGATGGCGGCGTTCGGCTGGCGCCGCTGGCCGCGTGCGGCGGAACGGCTGCCGGCGCGGCAGGCCGGGCTGGCCGTGGCCGTGCTGGCGGCGCTTGGCTACGCCTTGCTGGCGGGTTTCCAGGTGCCTGCCCAGCGAACGCTGTTCATGCTGGTGGTGCTCGCGCTGGCGCTGTGGGGCCGACGCGAGCCGCGGCCGTTCTCGGCGCTGGCGTGGGCCTTGTTCGCGGTATTGCTGCTCGATCCGTGGGCGGTGCTGTCCGCCGGCTTCTGGCTGTCGTTCGGCGCGATGGCGGCCATCCTGTGGGTGAGCTTTGGCCGCATTGATTTGCCCGAAAAACTGCGCGGCTGGGTGACGGTGCAGGCAGCGGTGACGCTGGCCCTGGCGCCGGCCCTGCTGTTGCTGTTCCAGCAGGTGTCGATCGTGTCGCCGCTGGCCAATGCGGTGGCGATTCCCGTCGTCAGCTGGCTGGTCACGCCGCTGGCCTTGCTGGGGGTGGCCGCGCCGCCGCTGTGGCACCTGTCGGCCTGGCTGATGGAAGGGCTGGGGCAGGGTCTGATGTGGGCGAGCGGCTTGCCGTGGGCGGTGGCGGTGCGGCCTGCGCCGGGGGCCGCCGCGATCCTGCTGGCCGTCATCGGCAGCGTGTGGCTGCTGATGCCGCGCGGGTTTCCGCTGCGCGTTGTGGGGGTGGTGCTATGGCTTCCCCTGCTGCTGCCCCCCGCCGACGAACTCGCGGCCGGCACGTTTCGGGCCGAGGTGATTGACGTCGGGCAGGGCACGGCCATATTGATCCGCACCGCCGATCATGCGCTGCTTTACGACACCGGCGCGGCGTTTGCCGACAGCGACGCAGGCGAGCGCATCATCGTGCCGTATCTGCGGGCAGCGGGCGTCGATGCCTTGTCCGGCTTGATCGTGTCGCATGACGACAACGACCATAGCGGCGGCCTGCAGTCGGTGCTGCGCGACATCCCGACGGGCTGGTTGCTGCATGGCATGCCTGCCGGCAGTCGTCTGCTGCGGGACGCGATCGCGCCGCGCCATTGCGCTCGCGGCCAGCGCTGGCAATGGAACGGCGTGCAGTTCGCGGTGCTCAATCCGCCGGCCGGCGCGCATCTGAAAGGCAATCGTCGCGACAACGATTTCAGCTGCGTGTTGAAAGTCAGCGTTGGCGAGCACAGCCTGCTGGTCACTGGCGACGCCGAGCGGCGCGGCGAACTGGAGTTGCTGGAATCCGGGGCGGATGTCGTGGCCACCGTGCTGGTGGCCGGGCACCACGGCAGCCGAAGTTCGTCGATGGCGGAATTCGTCGAACGCGTCCGGCCCCGGCATGTCGTGTTCACCATGGGCTACCGCAACCGTTTCGGCCACCCGCATTCGCAGGTGGTCGCACGCTTTCGCGATCTCGGCGCGAATATTCTGCGCAGCGACCGCGGCGGTCTGATTCGTTTTGAATTTGGCGAAGCCGGGGTGGTGGCCGCAGAATATCGACCGTCCCTTCGCCGCTACTGGCATGCCGATTTTTCCCCATGAGCGAAATTGCCCGCCCCCGCTGTTTTGATGCCGTCGACCTGGAGTCGGCGCGGCAGGCGCTGGCGCGCGTGTTGCCGGTGGCGGAAAACGACCTGCCCTGGCGCGCGCTGACCCATGCATTCGAGCAACTCGGGGAAAGCGCGGATTTTTCGCACAGCGTCGGCAGCGCGCTGATCGTGGCCGAGCTGCGAGTGGGCGCGGATGCCGTGGCCGCCGCCCTGCTGCATGCCTGCCTGGGAGACGCTCCCGATTTCGATGCGGCCTTCGGCAATGCCGCGCGGCTGGCGCGCGGGGTGGCGGCGATGGCGCGCATCGAGGCCCTGGCCGTCAGCGCCACCGACAAGCGCATCGACCCGCACGCCCAGCTGGAGGCGCTGCGGCAGATGGTGCTGGCGATGGTCGAGGACATCCGCGTGGTGCTGGTGAAACTGGCCGAGCGCACCCATGCCCTGCGCTGCGCGGCCAGCCAGGATGCCGCCGTCCGCGAGGCGCTCGGCCAGCAGGCGCGCGAGCTGTTCGCGCCGCTGGCGAACCGGCTCGGCGTCTGGCAGATCAAGTGGGAGATGGAGGACTGGGCGTTCCGCTATCTGGAGCCCGATACCTACAAGGCCATCGCCGCGCAGCTTGATGAAAAGCGGGCCGCCCGCGAGGCCTACATCCAGGCCATCATCGAGCGCCTGCAGGCGGAAATCGCGCTGCACGGCATCGAGGCAGAAGTCACGGGCCGCCCCAAGCACATCGCCAGCATCGTCAACAAGATGCGCCGCAAGCGGGTGAGCTTCGAACAGCTGTATGACATCCGCGCGGTGCGCGTGCTGGTGAAGCACGAGATCGACTGCTATACCGTGCTGGGGCTGGTGCACAACCTGTGGCAGCCGATCCCGGGCGAGTTCGACGACTACATCTCGCAGCCGAAGAGCAACGACTACCGCTCGCTGCATACGGCGGTGATCGGTCCCGAGGAGCGGGCGCTGGAAGTGCAGATACGCACCTTCGACATGCACCGCCAGGCCGAGCTCGGCGTCGCCGCGCACTGGCGTTACAAGGAAGGCGGCAGGCAGGACGCGCAGTACGAGGAAAAGATCGCCTGGCTGCGGCGCATCCTCGAATGGAAGGACGACGTTGCCGACAGCAGCGAATTCACCGAGCAGTTCAGGACCGAACTCTTCCAGGATCAGGTCTACGTGCTGACGCCTCAGGGGCGGGTGATCTCGCTCGACCGCGGCGCCACGCCGGTGGATTTCGCTTACGCGTTGCACACCGACCTTGGTCACCGCTGCCGCGGCGCCAAGGTCAACGGCGCCATGGTGCCGCTCAACACCGTGCTCGATAACGGCCAGCGCGTTGAAATCGTCACCGCCAAGGAAGGCGCGCCGAGCCGCGACTGGCTCAACCCCGCGCTCGGCTATCTGGCGACGCATCGCGCCCGCTCCAAGGTGCGCGCGTGGTTCCGCCAGCGCGATGTCGGCGAGCAGGTCGGACTCGGCCGCACCCTGCTGGAAAAGGAACTCAAGCGTCTGGGCGTGGTGGACGCGAATCAGGAAAAACTGGCGCAGCGGCTGAAGTTCGGCAAGGTCGACGAGTTTCTCGCCGCGCTTGGCCGCGGCGACGTCGGCCAGCGCGATCTGGTCAATGCGCTGCAGGAGCTGGGCAAGACCCTTCCAGTGCTGACGCCAACCAGCAAACCGCGCGTGCGCCCGAAATCGGGCAGCCCGGTTGTGATCCCGGGCCTGGGCGACGTGCCGCTGACGCTGGCGCGCTGCTGCAAACCGCAGCCGCCCGAGACCATCGTCGCCTACACCACGGTGGGGCGTGGGCTCACCGTGCACCGCGCCGACTGTGCCGCGCTCAAGCGCGCGAATCCCGCGCGCATGCTCCCGGCCGAATGGGTGCTCGATGCGGGTGCGGCATTCGAGGTGAACATCCGCCTCAAGGCTTTCGACCGGCAGGGCTTGCTGCGCGACGTGTCGGACGTCATCGCCAAGGACAAGCTCGATGTGCTGCGCGTGAACACCGAGAGCCATGGGGAATACGCGCACATGCAGCTCACCGTCCGGGTCAGGGAACTGCAGCAGCTGTCGCGGCTGCTGGCGCGCCTGCAGCATGTGCAGAACGTCATCGAAGTAGGCCGCGCCTGAGTTTTCCCTTATTGTGGCCCTTCCCATTCTTTCCGCCTGTTATGCCATGAAGCCACAAGCCGCCATCCTTGAATCGGTCCCGGACCACGCCCGTCACCTGTTCTTCGATCTCAAGCTCGAAGCCGATCCCGGCGCTGCATTGCGTGCGCTGGCCACCGCGTGCGATGGTCAATCCGTCGTGATGGGGGTCGGTCTGTCCGTTGCCCAGGCGCTCGGCGCCGAGGCGCCCGGCCTGCGCGGATTCCCCGAACTGCCCGGGGCGAAACCGGCAATCCCGGCGACGCAGCACGCGCTGTGGCTGTGGTTGCGCGGCGCCGAGCCGGGCGACCTGCTGCTGCTGGGGCATGCGCTGCAGGCGCTGGCGGCGCCGGCGTTCGTGCAGGTGCAGGCGATCGACAGCTACCGTTACCGCGACAGCCGCGACCTGACCGGCTACGAGGACGGTACCGAAAATCCAAAGAATGCGGCTGCCGTCGAGGCGGCGATCGCGCAGGGGCAGGGCGCTGGCATCGATGGTTCGAGCTTTGCCGCGGTGCAGCAATGGCTGCATGATTTTCCTGCGTTCGAGGCGATGCCGCGCGGCGAACAGGACAACTGCTTTGGCCGCGAACGCGACAGCAACGATGAGATCGACGATGCGCCGGAGTCGGCGCACGTCAAGCGTACCGCGCAGGAAGACTTCGAGCCTGAAGCCTTCGTGCTGCGCCGCTCGATGCCCTGGACCACGGGGGCCGACGCCGGGCTGGTGTTTCTCGCCTTCGGCAAGTCGTTCGATGCCTACGAGGCGCTGCTGCGCCGCATGACCGGGCACGACGACGGCATCAGCGATGCGCTGTTCGGCTTCACCCGGCCGCTTACCGGCGGCTATTACTGGTGCCCGCCGCTGGCTGGCGCGGGCATCGACTTGCAGGCACTGGGACTCTGAATATGACCGAACCTATCGAACCGATCGAGCCCAGGGAGGAGGCTCCGCCATCGACACTGTGGTGGCGCAACTGGAAAGTGATGTTGCCGCTGTGGATCGGGATTGGCGGGCTGGTGTGGCTGGGCCTGCATTTCAACGTCGACGGCAGCGTCATCGCCGGCAGCGTCTTGCTGGTGGGCGTCTTCTCCCACGCCTTCGCCTGGCTGGTGGGCATCATCGCGCTGGTGCCGGTGATCGGGCCGCTCATCGTCAAGGTGTTGTCGATCGGCTTCATCTGGCTGCTCAACGCGGTCGGCTATCTGGTGTCCTACATCGCCATCCGCCGCGGCTATTCGAAGGATGTGCTGACCTACCGCGGCCTCACGATCGCGGTCATCATCGGCATCGTGATCGGTTTCGTGCTGGGCCGGCTGCTTTAGGCCGGGGCGAGGATTTCCCGCGCCAGTTGCCGCAGTCCGTCGGCGGACAGGTCTTCCGCCAGGAAAACCCGGTCGGAGGGAGACGGGGCGTAATTGCGCGCCAGCGACCTGTGATAGGCGGGGTCGTAATGCTCCGCCAACAGCGCGGTCACCAGTTCGGGCCAGGCCTGCCGGCTGGCCAGCGCCTGCCATGCCTCGACGGTCTCGTGGCCGCGCAGCGCAGCGAGGTAGCCGAGCTGGAGCTTGATCGTCTCCGGGTCGTCGAGGAAGTGCGCGTAGTCCTCGGTCAGCAGTCGCACCCGCGCCGACAACGGCGCCTCCAGCCGGATGCAGGGGCTGGCGTGCATGGCCGCGATCAGCGCATCGGGCACCCGCAAGGCGCCGATCTTCTTGCTTTCCGATTCGACGAACACGGGACGGGCGCGGTCGAAGCGGGTCAGCGCAGCCCAGATGGCGCTCTCGAAACTTTTCTGCGATGGCTGCTCCTGTCCCGGCAGCGCCCCCAGCAGCGAGCCCCGATGCGCGGCCAGTTCCTCCAGGTCGAGCACCTGCGCGCCTTCGACGGCCAGCGCCTGCAGCAGGCGGCTCTTGCCGCTGCCGGTGGGCGCGCACACCACGCTATAGCCGAACTGCGCCGGCAGGCGTTCGAGTTCCTCCACCACGTGCCGCCGGTAGGCCTTGTAGCCGCCATCGAGCTGCATCGCAGCGAAGCCGATTTTCTGCAGGATATGCGTCATCGCCCCGCTACGGCTGCCGCCGCGCCAGCAATACACCAGCGGGCGATAGGTTTTCGGCTTGTCGGCGAACCAGGTTTCGAGATGCTGGGCGATATTCCGCGACACCAGCGCGGCGCCGATTTTCTTGGCCTCGAACGACGACACCTGCTTGTATACCGTGCCGACGCGCGCACGCTCGGCGTCATTCAGCACCGGCAGGTTGACGGCGCCGGGGAAGTGGTCTTCGGCAAATTCGCCGGGCGAGCGGACGTCGATCACCTCGTCAAAGGCATGCAGTTCTGCTACGGTGGCGGCGCGCAAGCTGGCTCAACTTTCAGGAAAGTAATACGTGGACACGATCAAACTAACGCAATTCTCACACGGCGGCGGTTGCGGCTGCAAAATCGCTCCCGCCGTATTGAAGGATATTCTTGCGCAGGCCGCGCCGATGGGCGGATTCGCCGATTTGCTGGTTGGAACCGAATCGAGCGATGACGCCGCCGTGTATCGGCTGAATGCGTCGCAGGCCATTGTCGCCACCACCGATTTCTTCATGCCCATCGTCGACGACGCCTTCGATTTCGGGCGCATCGCCGCCACCAATGCCCTGTCGGACATTTATGCCATGGGCGGCAAGCCGCTGTTCGCGCTCGCCATCGTCGGCATGCCTGTCGGCAGGCTGCCGGTCGAGACCATCCGCCAGATCCTGGCGGGCGGCGAGTCGGTCTGCCGCGCGGCGGGCATCCCGGTCGCGGGCGGCCATTCCATCGACTCGCAGGAGCCGATATACGGCCTGGTCGGGATTGGCGTGGTGCACCCCGACCGGGTCAAGCGCAACAACCAGGCGCAGGCAGGCGATGTGCTCATACTCGGGAAGCCGCTGGGAGTGGGGGTCCTGTCCGCCGCGCTGAAGAAAGGCGAATTATCCGCCGAGGGGTATCGCATCATGGTCGACACCACCACCCAGCTCAACACGGTCGGCACGATCCTGGGCGGGATGCCCGGCGTGCATGCCATGACCGACGTGACCGGTTTCGCGCTGCTCGGGCATTTGCTTGAAATCGCCCGCGGTTCGCGGATGACCGCGCAGGTGCGGTTCGACCAGGTTCCGGTGATCGAGGAAGCCCTGCGTCTCGCGCAGGCAGGCGTGGCGACCGGCGCGGCCGAGCGTAACTGGGAGAGCTACGGTCACGAAGTGGACGTGGGTGAGGCCATTGCCGAGTGGCAGCGGAAACTGCTGTGCGATCCGCAGACCAGCGGCGGCTTGCTGGTGGCCTGCGACCGGGAAAGCGAAGCGGCGGTGATGGCGGCCTTCGCCGAGCAGGGCTTCGCCGCGGCCCGAGCGATAGGAACGCTCGGCGCCGGCGCTCCGCGTGTCAGGGTGGACTGAGGTTTAACCTAAAAACCGCAGTTGACCGCTCGTCACCCTTGCAAACGCCGCATGAATACAAAATTGAGTGCCTTCAATGCCGTTCATCCGCTGGGTAAGTCCGCTACACGCCCGATGGCACGCCTGCTCGTGCGCCTGCCTTTGCACCCGCAAGGGGCAGGCCGACTTCGTAAAGCCGCT
>JAUPLV010000050.1 GCA_030836725.1 Pseudomonadota bacterium
CTACTGCGTCAACCGGATCTACAGCGATGCCACTCGGGCGGCTCCTGGCGGCCTTTTCCAGAATCGCGTTCTGCTCGACGACGTCGGCAATGGCGGGGGGCATATAGTCGACCACAATCTCGACACCCAGTTCACGACTCAGGATTTCGGCCTGAGCCTGCGCACCCTTGTTTACCTCGTCGAACCAGGGATGTGCCACTTTCGGGACAATGATGAATCGAAGCGCACTTGCCATTTCTCGAGTCCTCGCAAGGTAAATTAAAAGCCTAGCAGTTATTGACGAATGCGCCTTCATGGCTCGCCGGCAGGGGAATGCTGACGCGATGGCCGCTGCCGGCGCGACCTCGACCGGGGTGCCGTCCTTGCCCTGCATGGTGGCGATCGTCAGTTCCAGGTTGCCCCGGGGTGGATGAACTCAATGCGGTCGCCGACCGAGAACCCGTTCGTCATGTTGATCCCGGCCAGGACTGACGTAGTGGGAGATGATGCTGACGGCACAGAACTCTGTGCGCGTATTCGATGCCGATTCCCAGAGCGGTTTTGTCGCGGAAGCTGTGGTTGTGCACGCGCAGGCTGAAGCGCGGCTGGCCGGCACCCACCGCATCGGCGCCGAAGGCGGGCGCCGTTTCCAGCATGGGTTCCGAGCCGGCGGGGGCTGCAACCCGTGTTGCAGCATTCTGGCGTGGTTTAAGTTGGATTGCCGGGTTCTGGTTTGCCGCGCGCGGTTGCCAGCATCGCCTGCCGGGACGCGGGCGTTTCCAGGCTGATGCGGCCGAGGGCGCCGGTGCGGTAATCGGTCAGCAGGATCATCGCCGCCTTCTCCAGATCGAGTTCGCCAGCCCGTCCCTTCAATACACAGCCGCGTTTCCTCGCCACCGCTTCCAGCACGCCGGGGGCGTCGATTCCGTCGAGCGAAAAGCCGTAGCGCGCCTTCAGCAGGGCCGGGTAGCGTTCGAGCAGGATGCCCGCCAGAAACACCGCCACCTCCTCGTCGATCACCGCGTTGCGGCCGATGGCGTGGCTCGCCGCGAGCATGAAGCCGTCCGAGTCGTGCTCGATCTTCGGCCAGGTCATCCCCGGCGTGTCGACCAGCGTCAGCCGCGGCGTGAGGTTGATGCGCTGCTGCGATTTGGTCACCGCCGGCTCGTCGCCTACCGCCGCGACGCGACGCTTTACCAGTGCGTTCAGCAGGGTGGATTTGCCGACGTTGGGGATGCCCATGATCATCAGCCGCAGCGGCTTGAAGGTGTCGTCGCGGTGCGGCGCCAGCTTCTGCGCCAGCGCCGGCAGCTTGGCCACGTCACTCTGCTTTTTGGCGGAGATCGCCACCGCCATCACGCCGGGCTGCTTGTTGAAGTAGTCGATCCAGGCGCGGGTGGCCTCGGGGTCGGCGAGGTCGGCCTTGTTGAGCAGCTTGAGGCAGGTGCGCTGACGATGGGTGCGCAGCTCGTGGATCATCGGGTTGCTGCCGGCTTCCGGCAGGCGTGCGTCGAGCACCTCGACCACCACGTCGATCTGCGCCATCGTCTCCGCGGCCTTCTTGCGCGCGGTGGTCATGTGACCGGGGAACCACTGGATCGCCATGGGTGAGGGTCTCGGTAAGGGGACGCGATTATCCCGGAAACGGCTGCTTCCGGGCTGAATCCCGTTTAGCCGGCACCGCCGCCGCTGCCCACGCCGTGCGCGGCTTGCAGTACCAGCGCGTCGAAGTCGGCCGCGCTCATCAGCCCGCGCTCGGCGACGATGTCGCGCACCGGACGACCGGACTTCTCCGATTCCTTGGCGACTTCGGCGGCCTGGTTGTAGCCGATCCGGGTGTTGAGCAGGGTGGCGAGCGCGACGCTCTGGTGGATGAAGAAGGCGCAACGCTCGCGGTTGACGACGATGCCCTTGAGGTTCTTTTCGGTGGCGGCGTTCATCGCGTTGGTAAGCCAGTCCATGGCGTCGAACAGCGCACTGCCCAAGGCCGGCATCATCACGTTGAGTTCCATCTGTCCGGCCTGCACCATGTAGCTCACCGCCGCATCCTGCCCCAGCACCTGGAAGCACACCTGGTTGAGCATCTCGAACATCACCGGGTTGACCTTGCCCGGCATGATGGAGGACCCCGGCTGCACCGGCGGCAGCTGGATCTCGCCGAGACCCGTGCGTGGGCCGGAAGCGAGCAGGCGCAGGTCGTTGGAGATGCGGGTGAGTTCCAGTGCGAGGTTGCGGATCTCGCCCGACAGCCGCGCCAGATCGTTCATCGACTGCATCTGCGCGACCAGCTGGCCGACGCGGATCGGCTCGCCGGTGAGCTTGGCCAGTTCGGCTGCGGCGCGTGCCGGGTAGTCGGGCGAGGTGTTGAGCCCGGTGCCGGCTGCGGAGCCGCCGAGGCCGATTTCGCACAGCGCCGGGCGCACCGCGTCGAGGCTTGCCGCGCAGCGGGAAAGCGTCCACGCGTAGCCGGCGAACTCCTGCCCCAGGGTGGTCGGCACCGCGTCCTGCAGGTGGGTGCGGCCGGACTTCACCGTGTCCTTCTCGCGATCGGCCAGGCGGCTGAATTCCGCCGCCATGCCGTACACCGCGGCGATCAGGCGCGGCAGCTTGGCCAGCACCGCCAGACGAATGGCGGTGGGGATGGTGTCGTTGGTCGACTGCCCCATGTTGACGTCGTCGTTGGGGTTGATCGGCTTGTAGACGCCTTTTTCCCCGCCCAGCGCCGCATTGGCGAGATTGGCAATGACCTCGTTGCTGTTCATGTTGTGGCTGGTGCCGGCGCCCGCCTGGAAACGGTCGACCACGAATTCATCGCTATACTGCCCAGCGAGAATTTTGTCGCAGGCGGCGACGATGGCATCGCGCTTATTTTCCGGAAGCCAGCCCGGCTGGCAGTTGGCGTTCGCGGCGGCAAGCTTGATGCGGACGTGCGCTAGTACGAAATCCTTATCCGGGCCACGCCCGGAAATGGGAAAATTCGCTACGGCGCGTGCTGTTTGCGCGCCGTACCAGGCATCCTTGGGAACCTGGACTTCGCCCAGCGAGTCCTTCTCGATACGGAATTCATTCATGGTGGAAAAACCAATGCGGACGTTACAAAGAAAGCAATTTTATCCGATGTGGCTGGCCGGGCTGCTGTTGGCGTTATCGGTGTCCTGGGCGCAGGCGGCTGACTTCAAGGTAACCGACACCGAGGGCAAAACCCATACCCTGTCCGGTTACAAGGGAAAATGGGTGCTGGTGAATTACTGGGCAACCTGGTGTCCGCCTTGCCTGGAGGAGATTCCCGATCTGATCGCGCTGCATGAGAACAAGAAAAACAATCTCGTTGTCATCGGCATTGCGATGGATTATCGCAATGCCAAGCAGGTGACCGATTTCGCCGAGGGGCTTCTGGTCACTTACCCCATCGTGCTCGGCACCCCCCAGATCGTGAACCAGATCGGGCCGGTACAGGGTTTGCCGACGACCTATCTATTCAACCCGGAAGGCAAGAAGGTTGCCCAGCAAGTGGGGTTGATCACCCGCGCGTCGGTGGAAGGCTACATTGCCGGCAAGCCCGCCGTCCCCAAAAAATGAGCGCTTGTTGAAAAGGAGACGCCATGCGCCAACTGCTGATCGCATTTTTGCTGCTGTTCGCGGCGCCCTCATGGGCGGAGACGCGCGATCCCGCCAACCATTTTTTCCAGCCCAAGTTCGGAGATTTGCAGGCTGATTTGCAGGAAGCCAGAAAACAGGGCAAGCAAGGTGTTTTCCTGTTTTTCGAAATGGACGACTGCCCATTCTGCGAGCGCATGAAAAACACCATCCTCAACCAGGCCGAGGTGCAGGATGCCTACCGTGCGAGATTTCTGCTGTATCCGATCGATGTCAACGGCGACACCGCAATGAATGATTTCCAGGGCAAGGAAACCACCGAGAAGGCCTTTGCCTTCGCTCACCGTGTGCGCGCCACGCCGACACTTCTGTTTTTCGACCTCGACGGCAAACTGGTCACGCGCCACACTGGCCCCAGCAAGGACAAGGCGGAATTTCTGCTGCTCGGCAAATACGTGACAGAGGGCGCTTATACGACCCAGCCCTTCGTCAGATACAAACAAGGAAAATGAAGCGGGTCGCCTGCTATCTGCTGTCGGCGTGCGTACTGTCCACCACGGCGGCAGCGGCGGCGGAGCGTCTCACGCTGGATGAAGCGCTGTCGGCGGTGACCGCGGCGCACCCCGATCGCCGGGCGGCGGAGAGCGATCTGGCGCTGTCGCGTGCCGAACGTGAAGAGGCGGCAGGCCGGCAGGATTTCAGCCTCTATCTCGACGGCAGCCTGCGCGGCGGCCGTCGACCCGATGGCGACTGGAAACCCGACAACATCGGCCGCATCGTCGCGCGCAAGCCGCTGCTCGATTTCGGCCGCAGCAGCCAGGCTGTGGCGGCGGCGGATCAGGAAATCGAGGCGCGGCAAGCGGCTCTCTTCAATGTCGAAAGCCTGCGTCGCCTCGATATCATGGCGCGCTATTTCGACGTGCTGCTGGCTGACCAGCAATACGCCGCGGATAACGAATTCATGGCGGTCGCCTACGTGTCATGGGACAACGCCAAGGACCGTTTCGCGCTGGGGCAGATCAACCAGCCCGAGCTGATGCGGCTGGAGGCCGGCTTTCAGGATATCCGCGAGCGCCGCAACGCCAGCCTGCTGGGCATGCGCGGCAGCCGGCAGAAACTTGCCAACGCGATTTATCGCCCCGGCAACCTGCCGGCCGAACTGGTCGAGCCCGCTCTCGGGGACAATGCACGCGCAGTGCCGGAATATGAAGTCCTGCTGCCCTGGGTGATGGCGCGAAATCCGGGCGTGCGGGTGAGGCAGGCGCAGCTGGCGGCGGCGGATGCGCGTATGGCGGCGATTCGCGCCGAGCGCAATCCGATGCTTGACGCCGAGGTGATCGGCGGTGGCTATAGCCGGGAGACGGCTACGCGCGACGAATTGAGCGCCGGTCTGATTTTCAGTATCCCGCTGTATCAGGGGAGGGGTGTGGATGCGCGGATCGCGAGAGAACTGGCGCAGAAGGAGCGCAGCGCCGCCGAGCTGGAAAAGCTTCGGCTCGACCTGGCCGAAACCCTGCTTGCCACGCTGCAGGAAATCGAATGGCTGCGCGGCAGCGGCCGTCCCGCGGCCGACAGGCAGATCGAATACCGCGATTGGGCGCTGGAGCGCGCGCGCGCCGAATACGAACTTGAGTTGAAGACCAATCTGGGCAACAGCATGGCGGAAACGCAAGTGGCGAAACTGCGCCGCAATCAGGTCGAGTATCGCCTGGCGCTGGCGCTGGCCCGGCTGGATGCATTGTCCGGCGGCAGCCTGCCGTCTGTTGAAGGGATGGGAAAATGAAACAGCGCATTGCAGCCCTGGTGTTGGCTGGATTTTTTGGGTCGATGGCCGGGCCGTTGTGGGCGGCGGATGCGGTCGAACTTACGACCCGCGTGTCCGGCGTGGTGGACGAAGTGCTGGTCAAACCCGGTCAGCGCGTGAAAAAAGGCGCCGTGCTGTTGCGTCTGGACAAGACGGTCCTGCAGGCGCGCCTTGACGAGGCGACGGCGGATCAGGCGCGCGCGCAGGTCGACGAGGCGGATGCCAAACGCGATCTGGAGCGGGCGCAGGAATTGTTCAACCGGACCGTGTCGTCGACCACCGAACTGGATGCGGCCGCGCTGCGTCATGCGCGTGCGCGGGCGGCCTTGTCGGCGGCCGATGCGCGCAGCGTGATTGCGCGGAAGAATCTGGGCGACGCCGAACTCAGGGCGCCGTTTAGTGGCGTGGTTGACGCGGTTCCGGGCGGCCCCGGTTCGGTGGTGGCGGCGGATTGCCAGCCCAGAACCTTGATCATCCTGAGTCCGGTTCGGCCCTGAAGCCCGCTTTCGATACGAATGTCAGCCCGCCAGCCGTTTTGTGGCCTCGGCTTCCATTTCCGCCGCCTGGCGTGGCGAAGCAACCGCGGCGACCACCTTGCGGCACATCGGCAGGACCTTGTTGAAGCTCGCCATATCCTGTACCTCGCTCATCTGCCGATAGGCGGGCGACTTGGTGCCCACCAATGTGGCCAGGAATTCCAGCACATAGCCGCGGCTCGCTTCCAGGTTGGTCATGGGTTGCGCGGGTGCGGATGAAGGGGCCGGATTGCCGGGTACGATGACTTGACCGGGGGCCTCGATTGCCATGTCGTCGTGCAGGGCCTGAATGTACCCATCCTGCAGCAGCTCGTTCAGCATCGTTCCCAGTTCGGTGCAGTTGGGCAGTTTGCCGCGCAGGTCGCCAAACGAAATGCCGTTCCCGATACTGAACAGGATTTGCCGCTGCCGGGGCCGCAAGGTGTGGCCGAGGTTGAAGATTTCATCCTGTCCCTTTTCGGTTCGGGACAGTTGCACTGTCATGTCCATGATCGCCTCCGTAATTATGATGACAGATGAATCGTCAACGCCTGTCACATTGCTCAGTGTAGGCCAGCGAGTCTGGGGCGCTACGCCTCGATGATGGGGCAGGCTTGTGGTGCGAATGGACGGCAAGGCGGGGGGGATGCGAATGCGGCATGGATCGTGGGAGCGCCCCCATGACGGAACTCGGGTCAGCTGCGCGATCCGGCGGGTGTCTGGTTTTCCACCGATTGGGTGCTGGGAGTGTAATCCCAGTGGCGCTTCCAGGCGCCGACGACGAGATTGGGGTATTCCGGGCGCCCCAAGCTGCCGTTGTAGCGACCCAGCGCGCGGTACAGGTCGCCGCGTTCGATGTCGATGTAGTGGCGCAGGATCAGCGCGCCGTAGCGCAGATTGGTGCGCAGCTGGAACAGGTTGTGGTCGGTGTTGCCGATGGCCTTGACCCAGAACGGCATCACCTGCGTGTAGCCGCGCGCGCCTACCGGCGATACGGCGTATTTGCGGAAACCGCTTTCGACCTGGATCAGGCCGAGCATCATTTGCGGGTCGACACCGGCACGCGAAGCCTCCCAGTGCAGGGTGGTGAGAAACTCCAGCCGCTCGGCTTCGTCCGGCATACGCTTGGCAAGCCGGCGCGACATTTCCTTCAGCCAGGCTGTTTCATCGGCGACGTTGCGAAACGCGGTGCGGGTGACCGCCGTATCGGCCAGCGCGCGCTGCAGGGATGAGCGCGCATTGGCCGACATCGCCTCTTCGCGCTGCCCCCCCGCCTGTGCCGGCTGGGCAAGGAGCAGGGCGGCGATCAGCAGGCCGATATGCGTCGTCTTGTTCATGTCAGTGTCCCAACAACCTCTTCATGAATTCCGTTGCGCCGGTCAGCGCGATTTTTTGCGCTTCGCCGCTTTGTCCGGCGGCGGCCTTTCGCGGCTGATACTCGATCATGCCGTCTTTCAGCCCGCGTTCGCCGACAGTGACGCGGTGCGGAATGCCGATCAGTTCGGCGTCGGCGAACATCACGCCGGGGCGTTCGTCGCGGTCATCCAGCAATACGTCAAATCCGGCAGCGGAGAGTTCAGTGTACAAGGAATCGGCGGCGGCTTTAACCGTTTCGCTCTTGCCGTAGCCGATCGCCACAATCACAAGCAGGAACGGCGCCATGGCCGTCGGCCAGATGATACCCTTCTCGTCGTGATGCTGCTCGATCGCCGAGGCCACGATACGCGATACGCCGATGCCGTAGCAACCCATTTCCATCGCCTGAGCCTTGCCCTCCTCGTCGAGATAGGTGGCATTCATCGCCTGCGAATACTTGCTGCCAAGCTGGAACACATGGCCGACTTCGATGCCGCGGCACAGTTGCAGGGCGCCTTTGCCATCCGGGCTGGGGTCGCCGGGCAGTACATTCCGTATATCGGCCACCACATCCGGTTCCTGCAGGTCGCGACCGAAATTGACGCCGGCCAGGTGGAATTTCGGCTTGTTCGCGCCGCAGACGAAATCGCTCATCGCGGCGACAGTGCGGTCGGCGATGACCTTGATTTTGGCGCGGTCGATCCCGACCGGTCCGAGGAAGCCGGGCGGACAGTCGAAGGCGGCGCGGATCTCGGCTTCGTTCGCCAGGCGGAAATCCGCCATGCCTTCAAGTTTGCCGAGTTTGACTTCGTTAAGCATGTGGTCGCCGCGCAGCAGCAAAACGACCAGCATGTCGCCCGCCATGACTGCGATGAGCTTGACGGTTCGGGTCAGCGGGATGTCGAGCAGGGCGGCGACGTCCTCGCAGGTGGTCTGCCTGGGTGTGTCTACCTCGCGCATCGCTTCCCGCGGCGTGGTGCGCGGGTCCGCAGGGGCAAGCGCCTCGGCCAGTTCGACGTTGGCCGCATAGCCGGAATCCGGGCAATAGGCGATCAGGTCTTCGCCTGAATCGGCCAGTACGTGGAATTCGTGCGAGGCGGAGCCGCCGATGGCGCCGGTGTCGGCGGCCACCGGGCGAAAAGTCAGTCCCAGCCGGCTGAAAATCCGCGTATAGGCGTCATACATCGTCTGGTAGGTGGCGGCGAGGCTGTCCTTGCTGGCGTGGAAGGAGTAGGCGTCCTTCATCAGGAATTCGCGCGCCCGCATGACGCCGAAACGCGGGCGAATTTCGTCGCGGAACTTCATCTGGATCTGGTAGAAATTCAGCGGCAACTGGCGATAGCTCTTGATCTCGCGGCGCGCGACGTCGGTGATGACTTCCTCATGGGTGGGGCCGAAGCAGAAATCGCGCTGGTGGCGATCCTTGATTTTCAGCATCTGCGGGCCGAACACCGCCCAGCGCCCGGTTTCTTCCCATAATTCCGCTGGCTGTACTGCCGGCATCAGCAGTTCGATCGCGCCGGCGCGGTTCATCTCCTCGCGCACCACTGCCTCGACCCGGCGCAGCACGCGCAGGCCCAGCGGCATCCAGGTGTAGAGTCCCGATCCCAGGCGCTTGATCAGGCCGGCGCGCAGCATCAGCTTGTGGCTGACGAGTTCGGCCTCGGACGGGGCTTCCTTGGTGGTGGAGATGAAGAACTGGGTGGCGCGCATGGTGGAATGGTCAAGACGAAAACGCGCATTTTAGCGTGCGGACGGGTAATCTTTCGCGCTCGATTCCGGGAGGGGGGCGGCAATGCGCTTTAAGTTTGGGAAACGCCGGGCAGACGATGGCGGCTTGGAAGTAACCGAGGAACGCGGTATGCGTACGCTGCATCTGGGCAGCCCCGCAATCCAGAGTGCGATGCGGGTAAGCCGGCCGTGGGATCTGGAACTCGCTTACACACGGGCAATGATGGGCTTCCTGATGTTCAACCCCATGCCACAGGATGTGTTGATGATCGGCCTGGGAGGCGGATCGCTGGCGAAGTTCATCCGCAGGCAGCGCCCGCAGACGCATGTCACCGCGGTGGAGGTCGACCCGCGGGTGATTGCCGCCGCGCGCACGCACTTCGAACTGCCGCCAGACGATGAGACGCTCACCGTCATCGAGGCTGACGGTGCGCTATATGTGCGGCAGCACCCCGGCTGCGCCGACGTCATCCTGCTCGACGGCTTCGATGCCGGCAATCAGGTCGAGGCGCTGGCGACACAGAGGTTTTATGCGGCTTGCCGCCGCGCGCTGAAACCGGGTGGGATGCTGGTGGTCAATTTATGGGGGCGCGATGCGGAATTCGCCGAATATTTTGCGCGTCTGACCCGGGCTTTCGACGGCGAAGTCGGCTGGATATCGGTGCAATACAAGACGAATGTCATCGTGTTTGCCTTCGACGAACCGGGTGCGGCGGCTCGGCTCGACGCGGCGACCCCGAAGCTGGAAGACCTGTCGAAGCGGTGGGGCCTCGACCTGCGCGGCTTCGCACGCGATTTTCAGTGGGCGGAGGAAATTGCGCCGCTGCTGGAGTAACACGCTCGATCAGAGCGCGCCGAGCCTTGCTGTGATGCTGGAAACATCAACAAAATCAAATGGTAACGTAAGAATTTTGGCTGTGGCCGGTTTGCAATTTCCGTCGGGTGTGAAAGAATGCAACTAATTGTATTTATTAATGGTGGCGGCCATGATCGACCGAGAAGGGTACCGCCCGAACGTAGGCATCGTATTGTGCAATGCGCAAAACCAGGTTTTCTGGGGCAAGCGCGTTAACCAGCACGCCTGGCAGTTTCCCCAGGGCGGCATCAATGCGGGGGAGACGCCCGAACAGGCCATGTTCCGGGAACTTGAAGAGGAAGTGGGCTTGCAGCCCGAACATGTGCGCATTTTGGGGCGCACGCGCGAATGGTTGCGCTACGATGTCCCGGCGCATTGGACCCGTCGCGACAATCGCGGTCTTTATCGCGGCCAGAAACAGATATGGTTCCTGCTGCGACTGACCGGGCGTGATTGCGATGTTTCGCTGCGCGCCTGCGAACGCCCGGAATTCGATGCCTGGCGCTGGAATGAATACTGGGTGCCGATGGATTCGGTGGTCGACTTCAAGCGGGATGTCTATCGCATGGCGCTTGAGGAACTGGAACGCTACCTGCACAAGGATGTGCGCTTTCTGAGGCAACGGGCGCGCCGGCAGTGCGATCGGCGCGGCGCGGCGCTCGATTTGCAGTTGAAGCCCTGAGGCGGGGACGGAGGCGGGCGTGATGAAGATGCGGATCCACACTTCAACCACGCTGGCTTCCGCGGCGTCCGCGCTGCCTGGTTTGCCCCTGTGGCAGCTCGCGCCCACGCGCGACTCAAGCGGACGGTTGTTGACCGATTTCATGATGTTGATCCCCCGTCTGCGCAGCCGGCCTGATGCCGAGATCGAGCGTGCCTCGCGCGACATCCAGGCCGTTCTGGCGCTGCACCAGGATGTGGTGTTCGCCGATCTCAATCTGAAACTGAATCTGCTGTGGGTGTCGTTGCGCCCGCGGCCCGGCGCGATCAGCGAACTGGCTGCGGCGATCCGTCTGCGGGTGCCGGAAGCGGTGCTGGTGGCGCATCATGCCGAGCCCTCCCGTTGATCGTGCCGCGGGACACGGGCGGCGCTGAATCGAAGCGGTTCCGGATGCCGGCAGCGATCTTGAAAGCCCCTGTAAAAAGCAGGGAATCCCGCGTCCTTTCTGCGTTTGCGTTCACCCAAAGCGGCAGAATTCGTTAAAATGATCGATTGCTAATCAACCCGCTGGAGCAAACATGGCCGTTTCCGAACTTCAGGTGCAGAACGCACTGAAAGAGTTGGTCGATCCCAACACCCACAAGGACTACGTCTCGACCAAATCCGCTCGCAATATCAAGATCGACGGCGATGCCGTTTCGGTCGATGTGCTGCTGAACTACCCGGCGCGGAGCCAGTTGGCCAGCATCAAGCAGCAGATCGAAGACAAGCTCAAGAGCCTTGAGGGCGTGACCGGCGCGACCGCGAATGTCAGCTTCAAGATCGTTTCACACAGCGTGCAGCGCGGCGTCAAACTGATTCCCGGGGTCAAGAACATCATCGCAGTGGCCTCCGGCAAGGGCGGCGTCGGAAAATCCACTACCGCCGTCAACCTGGCGCTGGCGCTGGCCGCCGAAGGCGCCAGCGTCGGCATGCTCGATGCCGACATCTACGGCCCGTCGCAGCCGACCATGCTCGGCATCACCGACAAACCCGAATCCTCCGACGGCAAGAACCTCGAACCCTTGATCGGCCATGGCATCCAGGCGATGTCGATCGGCTTCCTGATCGATGTCGAAACGCCCATGGTGTGGCGCGGCCCGATGGTTACCCAGGCGCTGGAACAACTGCTCAACAACACCAACTGGAAGGATCTCGACTATCTGGTGGTTGACCTGCCGCCGGGCACCGGCGACATCCAGCTGACGCTGGCGCAGCGCGTGCCGGTGACCGGCGCGGTGATCGTCACCACGCCGCAGGACATCGCGCTGATCGACGCGCGCAAGGGTCTGAAGATGTTCGAGAAGGTCGGCATTCCGATCATCGGCGTGGTCGAGAACATGAGCCTGCACATCTGCTCGAACTGCGGCCACGAAGAGCGCATCTTCGGCGAAGGCGGCGGCGAGCGCATGTGCAAGGACTACAGCGTAGAGTTCCTGGGCGCCTTGCCGCTCGATGGTGCCATCCGCGCCGACACCGATTCCGGCAAGCCGTCGGTGGTGTCCGATCCGGACGGCCGCGTGACTGAAATCTACAAGCAGATCGCGCGCCGCGTGGCGGTCAAGATCGGCGAAACCGCGGTGGACCATTCCGCCAAATTCCCCAACATCGTCATTTCCAATACCTAACAGTCATGGCAGGACTCCTGATGATGAAATGCGCCATGACTGTTAGCCCTCTCCCCGCCCTCCCCCCAAATGGGGGAGGGGGACAAGGGCACGCTACGCGGGTTTTACGTTAATGAGCATCAAGTCCGACCGATGGATCCGCCGCATGGCGGCCGAGCATGGAATGATCGACCCATTCGAGCCGGGGCAGATCAAGCAGGCCGGGGGGCGGCCCATCGTGTCGTACGGCACGTCGAGCTATGGCTACGACGTGCGCTGTGCCAGCGAATTCAAGCTGTTCACCAACATCAACTCCACGATCGTCGACCCCAAGGCCTTTGATCCGAACTCCTTCGTCGAGGTCAATGGCGATTCCTGCATCATCCCGCCGAATTCGTTCGCGCTGGCGCGCACGGTGGAGTATTTCCGCATCCCGCGCAGCGTGTTGACCATTTGCCTCGGCAAAAGCACCTATGCGCGCTGCGGAATCATCGTCAACGTGACGCCGCTTGAGCCCGAGTGGGAAGGCCACGTGACGCTGGAGTTTTCCAACACCACGCCGCTGCCCGCACGTATTTACGCCAATGAAGGCGTGGCGCAGATGCTGTTTTTCGAATCCGACGAGGTTTGTGAAACCTCGTACCGCGATCGCGGCGGAAAATATCAGGGGCAGATCGGCGTGACCTTGCCCAAAACTTGACGCCAGCGCCGCACTGGCGTCGTACAATCCGCGTTTTCCCACGTCCAGCCTCAGGAGCCGCCATGCGCTTCCGCTTTCCCGTTGTCATCATTGACGAAGACTTCCGCTCCGAAAACGCCTCGGGGCTTGGTATCCGCGCGCTTGCCGAAGCCATCGAGAAGGAAGGCATGGAGGTGCTCGGCGTCACCAACTACGGCGACCTGACCTCGTTCGCCCAGCAACAGGCGCGCGCGTCCGCCTTCATCCTGTCGATCGACGACGAGGAACTCGCCGGCAGCGACGAGGATACGAGCAAGGCGCTGCAAAAGCTGCGCGGCTTCGTCGAGGAAGTGCGTTTCCGCAACGCCGAGATCCCGATTTTCCTGCACGGCGAAACCCGCACCGCACGGCATATTCCGAACGACATCCTGCGCGAACTGAATGGCTTCATCCACATGCTGGAAGACACGCCGGAATTTCTCGCCCGCTATATCGGCCGCGAGGCGCGCGCCTACCTCGATTCGCTGGTGCCGCCGTTCTTCCGCGCGCTCACCCATTACGCTGCGGACGGCTCGTATTCCTGGCACTGTCCCGGGCACTCCGGCGGCGTCGCTTTCCTG
>JAUPLV010000051.1 GCA_030836725.1 Pseudomonadota bacterium
CTTCTCGCCCAGCGCCGGCAGGTTGTAGAAGGTGCTCATCGGCACGTCGATTTCGTAGCCGACGCCGTTGCAGTCGACCAGCACCTGCGGGGGCTGCTTGGCGGCGAGAATGCCGGTGATGCGGCCGATCATGGGGCGCATCCATTCAAAACAGCGTTGCCTATCATCTGGAATCCTTTTTTAGGTTCATACCAGCCGTCCGCCCTTGACGCGATAGCCGGCGGTGGATTGCGCGCCCAGCCGGCTGCCGTGCGCATGGGCGATGGCGCAGGCGAGCGCGTCGGCAGCGTCGGCGGTGGGCGCGGCAGGCAGGTTCAGCAGGCGTTTAACCATTTCCTGCACCTGTTCCTTGGCCGCCTTGCCATGGCCGACCACCGCCTGCTTGATTTGCAGCGCGGTATATTCAGCGACCATGAGGTCGCGCGATACGGCGGCGCAGATCGCGGCGCCGCGCGCCTGTCCGAGCAGCAGCGTCGATTGCGGGTTGACGTTGACGAAGACGATTTCGACCGCGCAGGTGTCGGGCTGATAGCTTGCGATCACCTCGTTGAGGCCGGCGAACAGCACACCAAGACGTTGCGGCAATGTTCCCTCGCCGCTTTTGACGACCCCGCTGGCGACGTAGGCCAGCTTCTGGCCGGTCTGCTCGATCACGCCGAAGCCGGTGAGGCGCAGGCCGGGGTCGATGCCGAGAATTCGGCTCAAGGCCACAACTCCAAGCTCGATCCCGGATAGGCTTCCTGCAAGAAAGGCGCAAGGCGTCTGGACAGATTTTCGTCCAGCAGCAATTTCATCCGTGTACCGATAAAAGCTGGCGCTCACGGTCCGCGGCAAAGGCGAGACAGGCACGAATATCAGCCGCTTCGAGTTCGGGGAAATCGGCAAGAATCGCCTCGTTGGACTGCCCTGCCGCCAGCATTTCCAGCACGTCGTAGACTGTGATTCTGAGTCCACGGATACAGGGCTTGCCGCCGCGCTTGCCGGGCTCGGAAGTGATACGACCGTGGTAATCCATGCGTGCCCCCTTCCTTCGTTCTGGCTCTGGATTTTACTCCGGCAATACGGCGTTGGTGTAGACCTCCTGCACGTCGTCGAGGCTTTCGAGGGCGTCCAGAATCTTCTGCATCTTCACCGCGTCGTCGCCCGCGAGTTCCGTTTCCACCTCGGGGCGCATGGTGATTTCGGCGACCGCCGGCTTGAACCCGGCTTTCTCCAGCGCTTCCTTCACCGCCTCGAAGGCCTTGGGATCGGGCGAGGTCAGCACCTCGATCGAGCCGTCCTCGTTGGGGATGATGTCGTCGGCGCCGGCATCGAGCGCGGTTTCCATCACCGCTTCCTCGCTGGCGCCCGGCTCCAGGATGATCTGGCCGCAGTGCTTGAACTGGAACGCGACGCAGCCGTCGGTGCCCATGTTGCCGCCGTGCTTGACGAAGGCGTGGCGCACGTCGGCGACGGTACGCACCTTGTTGTCGGTCAGGCAGTCGACCATCACCGCGACGCCGCCGATGCCGTAGCCTTCGTAGCGCGCTTCCTCGTAGTTCACGCCTTCGAGCTGGCCGGTGCCACGCTTGACCGCACTCTCGATGTTGTCTTTCGGCAACGACTCGGCCTTGCCTTTCTCGATCGCCAGCCGCAGGCGTGGGTTCATCGCGGGATCGCCGCCGCCCATTTTGGCGGCCACGGTGATTTCCTTGATAAGCTTGGTGAAGATCTTGCCGCGCTTGGCATCCTGGCGCCCCTTGCGGTGCTGGATGTTGGCCCACTTCGAATGTCCTGCCATGTCGGTTCCAACGCAAAAATTTGAATAGCCGGAGATTTTACACCGTGGCTCCCACTCTACGTTTAGGCGTCGACCTCGGCGGCACCAAAATCGAACTGATCGCGCTCGACGGCGGCGGCCATGAAATCCTGCGCCGCCGCGTTCAGACCCCGCAGGACGATTACCTCGCCACCGTCGCCGCGGTCGCCGCGCTGGTGCATCAGGCCGAAGTCGAACTCGGGCAGCGCGGCAGCATCGGCATCGGCACCCCTGGCGCCGTCTCGCCCGCCAGCGGCCGGATGAAGAACTGCAACTCGACCTGCCTCAACGGCCGGCCGCTGCAGGAGGACCTCGAACGCGCGCTGAACCGGAACGTGCGGCTGGCCAACGACGCCAACTGCCTGGCGCTGTCGGAAGCCGTCGATGGTTCCGCCGCCGGGGCCGAAACCGTGTTCGGCGTCATCCTCGGCACCGGCGTCGGCGGCGGCGTGGCGGTGCGCGGCCATGTGCTGAACGGCGCCAACGCCATCGCCGGCGAATGGGGGCACTCGCCGCTGCCCTACTTCCAGTTCGCCCACGCCCAGGCCGACCGCGCCTCCACCGGACAGCACCCCGCCACCGGAGAGGCCATCCTGCACCCCTGGCCGAGCCCGCGCGAACTCGACGCCGCGCCGCCCTGCTACTGCGGCAAGAAAGGTTGCATCGAAACCTGGCTCTCCGGCCCGGCGCTCGCCGCCGACCATGTGCGCTACGGCGGCGAAGACCTACCCGCGCACGAGATCGCGCAGCTGGCGAACGCCGGCTACGGCCCTTGCAGCGCGACGCTGGCGCGCTACGAGGAGCGGCTGGCGCGCGCGCTGGCCGGCGTCATCAACCTGCTCGACCCCGACGTCATCGTGCTCGGCGGCGGCCTGTCCAACATCGCCCGGCTGTACGACACCGTGCCGCGACTTTGGCCGCGCTACGTGTTTTCAGACCGCGTCGACACCCGGCTGGTGCCGCCGAAATTCGGCGATTCCAGCGGTGTGCGCGGAGCGGCGTGGCTGTGGAACAATTAAGACGAACGCAGCAGGCAGACATCCGAACCCGCTAGAATTCCACCATCACGTCCACGGGAACCGTCATGACCGACCCCTTGCTCATCGCCAAGAACGCCGCCACCGATCTTCACCTGCTGCCGCAGATGGCCAACCGCCACGGCCTCATCACCGGCGCCACCGGCACCGGCAAGACGGTCACCCTGCAGACGCTGGCCGAGCATTTTTCCGCTATCGGCGTACCGTGTTTCATGTCGGACGTGAAAGGCGACCTGTCGGGCATATCGCAGCCGGGTGGCGGCAATGCCAAGGTGGCCGAGCGGGTCGAAATGCTGAAACTGGAAGGCTTCGAGCATCGGGGCTACCCGGTCACCCTGTGGGATCCCTTCGGCGAGGCCGGGCATCCGGTCCGCGCCACCATTTCCGACATGGGACCGCTGCTGCTGGGACGCATGCTGGACCTGAACGAAACCCAGAGCGGCGTGCTGAATCTGGTGTTCAAGGTGGCGGACGACAGCGGCCTGCTGCTGCTCGACCTGAAGGACCTGCGCACCATGCTCGCCTTCGTCGGCGACAACGCCAGGCAGTTCACCACCGATTACGGCAATGTTTCGGCCGCCTCCATCGGCGCCATCCAGCGCGGACTGCTGGCGCTGGAATCGCAGGGCGGCGAGCGGATCTTCGGCGAACCGATGCTCAACATCGCCGACCTGATCCAGACCGACCGCGGACTCGGCGTCATCAACATCCTGTCGGCCGACCGGCTGATGCAGTCGCCCAAGATGTACGCCACGCTGCTGCTGTGGCTGCTGGCCGAACTGTTCGAGAACCTGCCCGAGGCGGGCGACCTCGACAAGCCCAAACTGGTGTTCTTCTTCGACGAGGCGCACCTGCTGTTCACCGGTGCGCCCGACGCGCTGGTGGAAAAGATCGAGCAGGTGGTGCGGCTGATCCGCTCCAAGGGCGTCGGCGTGTATTTCGTCACCCAGAACCCGGCCGACGTGCCGGACAAGGTGCTGTCGCAGCTCGGCAACCGGGTGCAGCATGCGCTGCGCGCATTCTCGCCGCGCGACCAGAAAGCGGTCAGGGCCGCGGCCGAAACCATGCGCGACAACCCGAACCTGGACGAAGCCACCGTCATCACCGAACTCGGCGTGGGCGAGGCGCTGGTGTCCTTCCTCGACGCCAAGGGCCGCCCCGGCGTGGTCGAGCGCGCCTACATCGTGCCGCCGCGGGGGCAGATCGGCCCGATCACCGACGCCCAGCGCCAGCAACTGATGCGGGACTCGCTGGTGGCCGGCGTCTACGACAAGGCAGTCGATCGCGAGTCCGCCCACGAAATCCTCAAGGCGCGCGCCGAGCAGGCGGCGCAAGCGGCGGCGGCGGAAACCGAGGCAAAGCAGCAAGCCAAGGCCGCCGCCAAACCAGCAGCGGATGGCGGTGGACTGGGGGACATTCTCGGCGGCGTCGGCCGCCGCGAAGGCGCGGTCGAGGCGATGGCGAAATCCGCCGCCCGTTCCATCGGCAGCCAGGTCGGCCGCGCCATCATTCGCGGCGTCCTTGGCAGCATTTTCGGCGGCAAGCGCTGACGCTCGCCCTATCGCGGCTAAAGCCGCTCCCACAAAACCCACGCGCTTGCGTTATCTGGAGCCCCCTTACGGGTGCTCCCACACGCCTTTTGCTTGTGGGTCAGGCGAACAGCCGCGCCAGTTCGGCGCCCGGATCGGCGGCGCGCATGAACGCCTCGCCGACCAGAAAGCCGTTGACCCGATGACCGCGCATCCTGGCCACGTCCGCGGGCGCGAGGATGCCGGACTCGGTGATGACAATGCGGTCGTCGCCGATTTTCGGCAATAGCGCCAGCGTGGTGTCGAGGCTGACCTCGAAGGTTCGCAGGTTGCGGTTGTTGATGCCCTGCAGCGGCGTCTTCAGACACAGCGCGGCATCGAGTTCCTCGGCGTTGTGCGACTCCACCAGCACCGCCATGCCCAGCTCGAACGCCAGCGCTTCCAGCGCCTGCATTTTCCTTAAATCAAACCCATCACCCTCTCCCCTCAAGGAACCTCGGTGCCCCGAAGGGGTAGAGGGGGTAAATGCGGCAACGATCAGCAGAATGCAGTCCGCCCCCATCGCGCGCGCTTCGTAGACCTGGTAGGGGTCGATGATGAAATCCTTGCGCAGCACCGGCAGCGCGCACGCGGCGCGCGCCTCGACCAGATAGTCGGCGCAGCCCTGGAAATAGTCGCGGTCGGTGAGAACGGAGAGACACGCGGCGCCGCCCTTTTCATAGCTGGCGGCAATCTCGGCCGGCCTGAAATCGGGGCGGATCACGCCTTTCGACGGGCTGGCCTTCTTGATTTCGGCGATCACCGCGGGCTGCCCGACGGCGATCTTCGCGCGCAGCGCGCCGACGAAGTCGCGCGGCGGCAGCGCCGCCTCGGCCTGCGCACGCATCTCCGCAAGCGGCACCTTCACCTGTCCCGCGGCAATTTCCTCGCGCTTGGTGGCGAGGATCTTTTCAAGAATGTCCGACATGCTCAGCCGCCCGCACCGCGATTGGAGAATTCGACCAGCTGCGCGAGCTTCTTGCGCGCCGCGCCGCTCGCGATCGACGCGCGCGCCATTTCGATGCCCTCGCCCAGCGTGGCGGCGCGGTCGGCGACGTAGATCGCGGCACCGGCGTTGAGCAGCACGATATCGCGCGCCGGCCCCGGCAGTCCGTCCAGCACGGCGAGCAACATGTCCTTGGCCTGCGTCGCGTCCCACACCTTGAGCGCCGCGCTGTCGCAGGTCTCGAGCCCGAACTCGCGCGGATGGATGCTGTATTCGGTGACCTCGCCGTCCTTCAGTTCGCCAATCAGCGTCTCGCCGGCGAGCGTGATCTCATCCATGCCGTCGGAGCCGTGCACCACCATCACGTGGTGGCTGCCGAGCCGCTGCAGCACGCGCACGAGGATGCCGACGAGGTCGGGGTGGAACACGCCCAGCAGCTGGTGCGGCGCGCCAGCCGGGTTGGTCAGCGGGCCGAGGATGTTGAAGATCGTGCGCACACCAAGCTCCTTGCGCACGGGTGCGGCATGCTTCATCGCACCGTGGAACTTCGGCGCGAACATGAAACCGATGCCGATCGCATCGATGCTCGCCGCCACTTGCCCGGGAGCGAGGTCGAGGTTCACGCCCAGTGCCTCCAACACGTCGGCGCTGCCGCTCGTCGACGACACCGAGCGCCCGCCGTGCTTGGCCACGCGCGCGCCGGCCGCCGCGGCAACAAAGGCGGCGGTGGTCGAGATGTTGAAAGTGTGCGCGGCATCGCCGCCGGTACCGCAGGTGTCGACCAGGTTCGCGCTGGCCTGCGTCGGTACCTTGGTGGCGAACTCGCGCATCACCTGCGCCGCCGCGGCAATCTCGCCGATGGTCTCCTTCTTCACCCGCAGGCCGGTGATGATGCCGGCGATCTGCACCGGCGTGAGCTCGCCGCTCATGATCTGGCGCATCAGCGACAGCATCTCGTCGTGGAAGATTTCGCGCTGCTCGACCAACCGGGCCAGCGCCTGCTGCGGCGTGATCATCGGGTGCCTTTCAGAAAGTTGGCCAGCATGGCGTGGCCGTGTTCGGTAAGAATGGACTCGGGGTGGAACTGCACGCCCTCGACCATCAGCGTCTTGTGGCGCACGCCCATGATTTCGCCGTCGTCGGTCCAGGCGGTGATCTCCAGACAATCCGGCAGCGTCTCGCGCTCGATCACCAGCGAATGGTAGCGGGTGGCGCGGAAGGGATTGGGCAGACCCTTGAATACGCCGCTGTCGGTGTGATGGATCATCGAGGTCTTGCCGTGCATCAGTTCCCTGGCGCGCACGATCCTGCCGCCGAAGGCCTGGCCGATGCTCTGGTGGCCGAGGCAGACGCCGAGGATGGGAATCCTGCCGGCGAACTCCCTGATCAGCGGCACCGAGACGCCCGCCTCGTTCGGCGTGCAGGGGCCGGGCGAGACCACGATGTGGTCGGGCTTCAACGCGGCGATGCCGGCGAGGTCGATCTCGTCGTTGCGAACCACCTTGACGTCCTCCCCCAGTTCCCCGAAATACTGCACGAGGTTGTAGGTGAAGCTGTCGTAATTGTCGATCATTAGCAGCATAAAGCGGCTACCCTTTTGTTATATATAGACATAGTTAAAACAATGCGGCCAGATACCCGCTTAGATACCCGCTATTTCGTTTGATGCTCCACGCCCATTGTCTAGAACCGGAAGTACGGAAGGGGTTATTGTCGCCTAGATCAAGCTCACCATAAACCAGCGCGCCCTCGCATCAGCAACACCACCCTGACGCAGACTAATACCCGGCCAAGTTCTCAATCCGGAAAATCTGGTCTTCCTCGTTACGGCCAGTGTTGGCAAAAAACTTAACGGTCATGAATCGACCACCGGCATCTTGCGCCAGCATCAGGGGCACACCATATTCCTTGTGCCCGGCCAGAATCTTGTCCAGCGTGTCGTCACCATTGAGGATGTGGTTGCCCTTTGTCTCAATCAGCAACAGGCCATCTCCAGCAGCGCGGCCAATCACCTTGACTGCGAAGTCTGGGAAGTAGCGATCGCCACTGGGCATCACGATACCTATCGACCATGGCTTGCGCGGTTCGTTGCGGAACCAGTAGTCGACCGTGCCCGTGGTATCGGCGTCGAGCAGGTCGGCAAATGCCCGCTCCGGCCCGTTCAGGTCTTGCGGCATCACGCCATAGACGTTGAGGCGCGACTTCCTCGCACCCGCCGGCAGCTCCACGAACTCAAGCAGGGGGGCCGTGTCGAAGCCCTCCTTGAACCTCGCGGCACAAGTACGCGCTGCCAGCCGGATTAAATTCGGGTACGCCGCCATGATACGGTTCAAGGCGCGTTCCAGTCCCATGTCGTCGACATCGATACCACGATGGCTGAACTCGGTTTTCAGTCGACGTAGCAAAGCGTCATGGAGGTCGCGCGGATCGAGATACTCGGCATCGAACATCACACTTTGCGCCCGCCGTGCAATTTCCGCGTCGGATAGTCGGGCCTGGATCGACTCGTTTTCCTCGACGCCCTCAAAGAGGTCAACCGTGTGCCGCGTCACGTTCACTGATTGGCGGAAACCGGCGTTAAAGGCTTTGTCATCGATAGCAATATTGGCGGCAATGCAGGTCAGCAGATCGGCGGTAGACAACGGCAGGCGTTCGGAACGATAGATACGCGGCACGCCGTCGCGCAGTGGATAGTGTCTGTTGCCCGAGAGCAGCGGGCCAATACTGGGTTTCCCCGGCGAGGTTGGTGCAGAATCCGGCGGCATCAGTATCAGGTTCGTCAGAATCCCAGGCGTCTGCCAGTTGGACGGCTCAGCCAGATGAAGCCCGCCATTGGTGACGTTCGTTTCAGGTACAGACCACGCTGTCGGCATATAAGGCACCGACAGCAATTGCGCCTGCCCATCATGCGTCACCTGAATTTCATTGCGCCCGGCTACCTTTACCACCATCGTGAATGGACAAACTTGGGAAAGCCCGCTCTGTATTGCGTTGATTTTTTCTCCCGCATGCACCAGCCCACTTTGGTTCGCCGCGTCGGCCAGAAACACATAACCGTGGCGCAGCAACTCGGGCAATCGCTTCTCCAGCGTCGGCGCCTGCAAACGACCATGCACGCGAAGGATGCGGCCCACCACCTGAATACCGAAGTCTGTGTCCTTCGCGCCACGCATCGAAACTAGCGTGAATGCGCGTGGCGCATCGAAACCCAGCGCCACCGCCACCTTGAAGATCAAAACTTCTTTTGATTCGTCGATAGCCACCGTCAGCAAATCGTCGTTCGGGTCGTCCGCCGTGTACCAGGCGATTTTCGATTCCACCACGCCCAGTGCCGCCAGCCGCGTGCGCGCTTCCTCTACCGCCGCGTTGCTGTTTCCCACTTGCACCAGCATCAACGGCACGACGCCAATGCCAGCCGCCTGCAAGCCCTGCTTGATCACACCGTGCATGCTCCAGCCATCGGCCAGTGCTGTGGCGGCAAAATCGACCAATGCCTTTTGATCGTCAGCCGCCAGATAGGCGATGGACTTGATACCGTCCTTGATCAAACCTGCGTCCACTGCCTCCTTACGGCTGACACAAATCCGATGCAGATGACCAATACTCGCCGCCTTCTTGAATTTCTCAACGTCCTGATCGTCTGGCGTGGCGGTAATCATCAACGTGAACTCCGGGCGCAGGATTTCACGATAAAAGCGCACTGCCTCGGCCGCCCTGGTGAAACCGTGGTGCGCCTCGTCCACAACCACGCCGATACGAAAGCCGTCTGCACGCAGTTCCGTAATCAAGTCATCCAGCGCCAGCACGAACTCACCACTGCTGCGCACGCGGCGCGTTTCCTTGCTTGCCGCCGCCACCGAAGCCCAGGTAGCGACGAATACATCACCACTTTTGGTGCCGCGCGTCTTGCGGTCGCCTTGCAAGTCGCGCACACGCAGGCCGACAAACGTGGATTTGATCGCCCCTTTGGCCTGCTCCACCAGCCCAGCGAAGGGCGTGAACCAGAACCAGACGATACGGGCATTGGCGTCCCGATCTGGCGCAGCGAAGGTCTCCGCGATCATGCCGGCCATCAGCGTCTTACCTGAGCCGGTCGGCGCTTCCAGCAGAAGACAGCCATTGAAGGCCGTTGCCGCCGCGCGGCTGGCGTCGTCGTCTGCTTGGCGCAGCTGGCTTTCGGCGTAGCGGAAAATCTCCAGCGCATTGATCACTGCCTCACGCTGATAACCCTTGGGTGCCGGTGCGCTCATGGCCGCCCCCCCGTGGAACGCGCACCGAAGCGATTGACCAAAAAGGCCGGAATCGCCTCGAAGGCCACGCGCGGATCGGTCAGACGCTGCGCCAACAGCGCCGGCTGCCATGAGTACACCACCGCTTGTCCTGCCTCGTGAATCGCGCTTTGCACCGCATCGAGTACCGCATCATTCAGCTTCGGCAGATAGATCACCAACCCGTTCCGGCCTGTCGCCGACTGCATCGGTAAAGTGGCTTGATAGAGTGTCAGCGCCACGTCGTGAATCAGTTGTAGCGCCGTCCACACCTGCGCGTGTTGAATTCCGCGAAACACTGTCGCCGCCGGTATACGTCGGCAGCGCAGATAGGCGAAGCCACCTCCCAAGCCTTCGACCGGCTGCCCTTTCTTGTTTTCGTAGCCAGTCATCACGCGCCGCACCCGCTCGGCGCAAACGTCGCGGCAAAGATTCTTGTCCGGTGCGTCGGCTGTGGCCTCGGTGCTGGAAACGAGAATGAAGCGGCGATTGCCGCCATCTTCCATATTCAATTTCAGTAACGCCTGCGCTGTCGTCCCACTACCCGCAAAGAAATCCAGCACGATGGCATTGGGGGCATCGATCATGCGCAACATGCGCTCGATTAACTCGACCGGCTTGGGCGTGCTGAAAAGATCGGAGGTGTCGAAGATGTCACGCAGCATGGCCTTTGCCTGCCGCATCGTTGGCAAATCCGACCAGATGGTCGGATACGGCCGAACCGGGTTGTCCGGAGCGAACTCGCGTGCATAGGGTTCCCAGACCGTCTTGCCGAGTTTTTCACGCTGCTTCCAGATCAGCGTGCCCGCTTTGCGATGCTTTTCAACGCCGCCTTTTCCCATCGCCCAACGCGCTTCTTCGCCATTGTCATGAATCGGCAATACTTCGTTTCCATCGGGATCGGTGATTGGAAAAAACATAGTCGGACGGTCGCGCCGCAAGCTGTTCTTGCCATTTTTTTTCACCAGACGGTCACGGTATCGCGAGCCGTCCTCCGCCGCCCGATACGCATCTACGATGTCGGGCGCTGAAAGGGGTGCAAAGCGCGCTTGCCCCTTGGTTAAGGCATAGCAGAGAACAAATTCGTGGTCGGGCGTGATGGCAACCTTGTTATCGTTCGGGCTATCGACCTTACGCCAGATAAAACTGGCGACGCAATTCGCCGCGCCAAACACTTGCTCCATCAGCAAGCCGAGATGAAACACCTCGTTGTCGTCGATGGAAACGAAAATCACCCCATCCTCGGTCAACAGCTCCTTCGCCAGCTCCAGCCGGCGATACATGAACTCCAGCCACTTGGAATGGCGATAGTTGTCGTCCTTGTCGACGAAGCGGTCGTTGTAGATAAAATCGCGGTTGCCGGTATTGTAGGGCGGGTCGATGTAGATGCACTTCACGCGGCCGGCATGGGTCATGCGGAGATAGCGCAGGGCGTCGAAGTTGTCGCCTTCGATGATCAAATTGCGTTGCGGGCCGTCGCCGCACGATAAGTCGGCATCCCAGTCCAGCGCGACGAAATCATTGTTGATCGACAGATCGTGGTCGATCTCGTCGCGCTCCCATACCAGCCCGAAGTTCGGCCGCCGGTCGCGCTCGCGCAGCAGGCGCAAAAGCTGCTCGCGAGAATAGTCGTCGTAATTGTCAGCCATCGGGCAGAAGGCTCAGGTGGCCGACGCCTCGACAGCCCCGCACTCGATCAGCTTGCGCTCGTAACTGTCGCGGTCCAGCGGGCAGTCGATGAGCCGGTCAAAATCTTGTCGATTGAGCCTGCACTGTCTTGACATCATGCCCAGCAAGCTGTCGTCGAGTTCCTTTACGCCGTGGCTGGTCTTGGTGAATACCCGCGTTTTCTTGCCCGACTTGGTGTAGTAGTTAAAATAATGGTGATCACCTTCCTTGCGTTGAAAGCCTTTTTTCTCCAGGCTTTTTTCCACGTCGTTTGGCTTACGCGCCATCGGTAACCTCGCTGAATACGGCGAGCAACGCCTGTTTCATCTTGAACGCCTCACTGTCGAGCATAGAGTCGGCGGCCAGCGCGTATTCCAGCCAAAGCATGCCGATCTGCTCATTCAGTTCGCCCACCAGCGCCTCGCGTGAGCGCGCAAAGGCGTCGATACCTAATACGGCATCCGACACGCAAATGAGCTGCTGCGTCTCATCAGTCGTCGGCTCCAGGGTGAGGCCCTGTTTTGCTTTGAGCACCAAATCGCCGACCTTGACCACATCGACCGCCAAGGGTGACAAGTCCAGCTCCCGGATATCGTTGACGTCTATGATCTTTTTCGGTGCGCCCGCATCATCCAAAACTACTTGGCCCGTAACCTGAATAAGCCCGCGCCGGTTTTCGATCAACAATTCCTCAACAGCTTCTTCGTAGACGCAATCCATCTCGCGCTTGGTCGGCGGGTAAAAAATCGTGACGATCCGATTGGTGAAATTGATATTGGTGAGTTGACCGGTTACGACCTGCGAAGCTTCACGTTCCGCGACCGGAACAATCGCCTCACGAATGATCGCCTCGCTTTCAGTATTCAGCTCCCCGAACTCAACATCCGTTGCATCCCACAGTTTGAGGCTCCACTTATCATCGGCGCGGGGGGACATACCCCTTATTGCTTCCAGTACACGGTGACGTAGCCCTTGGTCTGGCAACGCGGCTGTAATCCGCGCCGTATCGCGCCGTGCAATCCCCTCGATCATCTTGCGGAAAGCATCAAGGGCCGCCACGACGTGCTCAGCCAAGAGGTCTTTGCCGCCTAATTCGACCGGAACAGCGTAGCAACCCGGCTCCGGCAGGCGGCAAACCAACTGAAAACGGCTCCTAGTAGCAGCGGAAATCCTTGCGCGCTCACGGATTGTTCTTCCCTCGACGTGCGTTCCAATAAGCTCGAACGCGCGCTGAGCGTTACTGAGAATCTGCGCCAACACGGCAGCCGGAACAGCATCACCGTTCTGGATGCCGCCCTCAATATGCAGGCTAAACGAGGATTTCCCGTCAGGGTTGGTCATGGGTCAGTTGATCCAAAAAGCAGAAACCCGCCGAAAGAACGCATTGCGGGCAGGAAATTATATGGGCAATGCCGCTCTTCCGATACCTCTACGCCCGGATAGGACCTTGCCTGATCAGCTATATGTGGTGATTCCTCCACTGCGTCCTCGGAGTGCTCAAGGCCGCCATCCGCGCCCAACTGGAAAAGATGTCTACGAGAGCTACCCGGAGCGGGATGCGGGGGCGATGTATGCATGAGTTCAGATGCGCGGACGGTCGCTACTGGGTGTCATCCGAGGTGCTCGGTTATTGTTGTTACTCCGGTTTAATGGTTTCCTCGCAATTCCGAATTTCGTGGTGCATCCCGTCACCGGCAGCCGGCAGGGAACGGACGTTGACGTCCTGGGCGTGCGCTTCCCCTACCGAAAGGAAAATCGCCAACGGCCGATGACTGATTCGGTTCGTTTTCGCCGTCATTCCGATAAGTCTTATGTGGCCTTGGCCGAGATCAAGACGGGAGTCTTGCCGGCTCAACGGCCCGTGGACCGCGCCCGAACGGGAAATGGCTGCCGTCGCGCCAGTTCCAGCCGTTTGCGGCGTCCCCCGACAAGACTTCAGCGCCATGCCGCACGCCATACAACCATGCAAAAAGGCCGGACTCGCGTCCGGCCTTGCACGGTCTGCCGATCAGGAAAAATTACTTGATGGCGGGCAGTCCGCCGATGTAGCCGAAGCCCCCCTGATTCACGCCGTTACCAATCCTGGCCTGAAGC
>JAUPLV010000153.1 GCA_030836725.1 Pseudomonadota bacterium
CTCGACCGCATCGCCACCCACATCCTCGCCTTCGAGGGCGACTCGCAGGTGGTGTTCTTCCCCGGAAACTACCAGGAATACGAGGCCGACAAGAAGAAGCGCCTGGGCGAGGAAGGGGCCAAGCCCAAGCGCATCCGCTACAAGCCGATCAGCCGGTAAGCGCGCGATGATCCTGGCAAGCCTTGCCGAGGCCGACCGCTACGCCGCCTTGCATCCTTTGTTCGCGCGCGCCTTCGAATTTCTGCGCGGCACCGATCTGAGTGCGCTGGCGCCGGGTAAACACGAAATCCAGGGTGAGCCGCTATTCGCCATCGTCGAAGACTGTGCCGGCCGCACCCGGGCGGAGGCGAAACTGGAATGCCATCGCCGCTATATCGACATCCAGCTGGTGCTCGACGGCGTCGACGAGATGGGCTGGAAGCCCGTGGCCGAATGCGCGGAGCCGGCAACGGAATACGATGCCACGCGCGACATCCGTTTTTTCAACGACGCGCCGGCCAGCTGGATTGCCACACAGGCGGGAGCGTTCTGCCTGTTTTTTCCGGATGATGCGCACGCGCCTTTGGTCAGCGCGGGCAGGGTCCGTAAGGTGGTGGTGAAAATCGCCGTGTAGGCCAGGCGATCAGTAGTGCGGCGGGATCTCGTCGCGCGGATTGCCTTCTTCGTTCGGCCGGGCGTCTTTCATGCGCTGGTGTAGCAGGCGGAGTTGCTGTTGCAGCGAATCCAGTTGTTCCTGCTGGCGGATCACGGTCTGGTTGAGCGTTTCGAGCAGGTCCTCGGTGAAGGCGAGCTTGGTTTCGATTTCGGTGAGTCGGGATTCGGTCATGGCTGTCTGGATTCGGCGAGCAAGGGAACGACAAGTTTTTCCAGCCGGGGATAATGTACCTGCCCGGCGATCTTGTGGCGAATGTGTCCTTCGGTATCGACGATGAACGAAGTGGGCACGCTGCCGACGTGTCCGAACGCAGCGGCCACCGAGGCGTTGGTCGGCGTCGCCATGAAGGCGTAGCCCTTGTCCCGCATCCAGGCGGCGATCTTTTCCGGCGGATCGTCGACGCTGATCGAGACGACCTCGAATCCCCGGTCGCGGAAGTCCTGCCAGAAGGCGTCGATCGCCGGCTTTTCCTTGCGGCAGTATGGGCACCAGGTGGCCCAGAAGTTCACCAGCACGACCTTGCCCTTGAGGGAATCGCTGCTCAGCGCCCGGCCATCGGGCAGGGTCACGGCCCACGGCGAGGCGGGGCGATTCTCCTCGCTGACGTCGGCGGGCGGACGAAACCACAGCCAGACGATCAAACCCAGTAAAATCAGGGTCAGCGGACTCGGCGTCCATTTTTTCAGAAGGGCTTTCTTATCCATGCTGTGGCTGAAGTCGTTTCATATCGTGATGGTGGTGAGCTGGTTCGCCGGACTGTTCTATCTGCCGCGCCTGTTCGTCAACCTGGCAATGGAAACCAACGATGCGGCCTACGACCGCCTGTTGCTGATGGCGGGCAAATTGTATCGCTTCGTCTCGCCCATCATGTGGCTGACGCTGATCACCGGCACCTGGCTGTGGCTGGCATATTTTCCGCTCAGCATGAACTGGATGTGGGCGAAGCTCGCGCTGGTCGCCGGGCTGGTCGGCTATCACCATGTGTGCAAAAGCCTGCTGCGCCAGTTCGAAGCCAGACAGAACGCCAAATCGCATGGTTGGTTCCGCTGGTTCAATGAAATTCCGGTGATCGTGCTGCTGGTTGTGGTGTTGCTGGTGGTGGTGAAGCCGTTTTAACCTTTTTTCATCCGCGAAGGACGCGAAGAAACGCGAAGAAAACCTCAGGAAATATTGGTTTTTTACTTCGCGATTCTTCGCGTCCTTCGCGGATAAATGTTTTTGAAAGCCCAGCTTGAAACCTCAGCCCCATAAATCCCAGCCCCGCCGCACCAATACACCGCACCCCGTCCGCCCCGAGCGCGAGGCGTTGCCGTCCGCCAGCCATTTCGCCACCTGCCCGCGCGGGCTGGAGGCGCTGCTCGAAACCGAGCTTGCCGCAGCCGGCGCGCAGGTGGTGCGCCAGGTTCCCGCTGGCGTGCTGTTCATGGCCGATGCCGCAGCCGAGATGCGCGTTAATCTGACTTCGCGCATCGCCACCCGCATCCTGCGCAAGGTCGGATTCACGCGCTACCGCAAGGAAGAGCACATCTACCGCGCCGCGCTCGACCTGCCGTGGCCGGACTGGTTCGACGTGAAGAAAACCATCGCGGTGAAGGTGGGGGCGCAGAACGCGCCCTTGAAAAGCCTGAATTTCATCACGCTGAAGATCAAGGATGCGATCTGCGACCGATTCCGCGAGGAAAAGCGCGAACGCCCGAGCGTCGACACCGAGGCGCCCGATGTGCCGGTGTATGCGTTCTTCACCCCGGACGCGGTGACTTTTTATCTCGACACCAGCGGCGAGCCGCTGTTCAAGCGCGGCTTCAAGCGCGAGGCGAGCGCGGCGTCGATCAAGGAAAATCTCGCCGCCGGCCTGCTGATGCTGTCCGGCTGGGAACCCGGCACGCCGCTGCTCGATCCGATGTGCGGCGCCGGCACCATCCTGCTGGAGGCGGCGGACATGGCGCTCAACCGGGCACCGGGGCGGGCGCGGCATTTTGCTTTCGAGCACTATCGCGATTTCGATGCGGCGCTGTGGAAACGCATCAAGTCCGAGGCTCGGGCGCAGGAAAAGCCGCTGGCCCAGTTGCCGATTTTTGGCGCCGACCAGGATCGCTGGGTGCTGGACAAGGCGCGCAACAACCTCGACGCCGCGGGCTATGCCGACGCCATCGAGCTGAAGGTGTCCGATGTGCTCGATCTGAAGCCGCCGACGCCGGTCGGCGTCATCGTCACCAATCCGCCCTACGGCGAACGGCTGGGCGAGGCCGAGGATCTGGCCGAGTGGTATCCCCTGCTGGGCGACTGGCTGAAGAAGAATTTCAGCGGCTGGGAGGCATGGATCATTTCCGGCGATCCCCTGCTGCCGAAGCTGCTCGGCCTCAAGGCCAGCCGCCGCATTCCGCTGTTCAACGGCCCGATCGAAACCCGCTTCCTGCAGTACAAAATCGTTGCCGGCACGATGCGGCCGGACAAGCCGCCTGTCGTTGCGTCCTGAAAGCGGCGGATCAACCCCGCGCGGCGCTGCGCGGTCGATTGCGCAGCGGGACTTTATTTCTTGCGGCGAAAACCCTTCGGGTTATACGCCGCATCCTTCCAGTCTTCGGGTTCGTCCCTGAATAATTTCCAGGGCCTGGTTTTTGCCGTGTCGGCTGGCTTGTTTCGTTTGCCGATAAAACGCAGTGAAAGAAGCAGCAACAAGAACAGCGGCAGCAACAACAGCGGCCCCCACCCGATCATACGATGCCCAGGTGATCCAGTCCGGCCATGATGTCTCGATCCTTGGACTCCTGGCCTTCCAGTTTGATCTTCAGGCGCAGGTCGTTGAGGCTGTCGGCGTTGCGCAGCGCGTCCTCGTAGGAAATCAGCCCGGCCTCATACAGGTCGAACAGCGCCTGGTCGAAGGTCTGCATCCCCAGCTCGCGCGACTTCGACATGAGCTCCTTGATTTCGTGGACCTGGCCCTTGAAGATCAGGTCGGCGATCAGCGGCGAGTTGAGCAGGATTTCGATCGCGGCGACGCGGCCATTGGTGCCCTTGCGCGGGATCAGCCGCTGCGAAATGAAGGCCTTGAGGTTGAGCGACAAGTCCATCAGCAGCTGGGAACGGCGCTCTTCGGGAAAGAAGTTGATGATGCGGTCGAGTGCCTGGTTGGCGCTGTTTGCGTGCAGCGTCGACAGGCACAGGTGGCCGGTTTCGGCAAAGGCGATCGCGTATTCCATGGTGTCGCGGTCGCGAATCTCGCCGATCAGGATGACGTCGGGCGCCTGACGCAGGGTGTTCTTCAGCGCCGAGAACCAGTTGTCGGTGTCGATGCCGACTTCACGCTGGGTGATGATCGACTTCCTGTGCTCGTGAACGTATTCGATCGGATCCTCGACCGTGATGATGTGGTCGGCGGCGTTTTCGTTGCGATGCCCGACCATGGCGGCGAGCGATGTCGATTTACCGGAGCCGGTGGCGCCGACGAAAATCACCAGCCCGCGCTTGATCATCGCCACGTCGCGCAGAACTGGCGGCAGATTGAGGTCGTCCATTTTCGGAATCTTGGTGTTGATCGTCCGCATCACGATCCCCACGCGCCCCTGCTGTACGAACACATTCACGCGAAAACGGCCGATCTCGGGCGGGCTGATGGCGAAGTTGGATTCGTTGGTGGCCTCGAAATCCTTCCATAGCCGATCGTTCATGATCGAACGCGCCAGTTCGGAGGTGTGGGCGGGGGTGAGGCTCTGATTCGACACCGGGGTGATCTTGCCGTCGACCTTGATCGCGGGCGGGAAGCCGGCCGTAATGAAAAGGTCGGACGCCTTTTTCGCCAGCATCAGGCGCAGCAGGTCATGGACTGTTTTTTCAGCGTTCATCATGCGGTTTTCAACCTAAAAATGCGTCTTTGTTTTGTGCCGAGTTGCGTGCCACCGCGGACGCTATGACGTTGCGCTTCACCAGGTCCTGCAGACACTGGTCGAGCGTCTGCATTCCGATATTACCGCCGGTTTGAATGGCCGAGTACATCTGCGCCACCTTGGCTTCGCGGATCAGGTTGCGGATGGCCGGGGTGCCGATCATGATTTCATGCGCGGCGACACGGCCCGTGCCGTCCTTGGTTTTCAAAAGCGTTTGCGAGATTACCGCACGCAGGGATTCGGACAGCATCGAGCGCACCATTTCCTTTTC